>DATMUQ010000715.1:0-7629 GCA_035563795.1 Terriglobales bacterium
CCGACGGTGGGAGAGGGTTAGGGTGAGCGGCATAAGCGATAAGTGCGTACCAACCGCTCTCTCTTGTCACCCTCGGGCTTGACCCGAGGGTCCATGGCTGATGCCGGGCTTGTTGCTGGCATGGATGCCCGGATCAAGTCCGGGCATGACAAGTGGGGCTAACCAGGTTGACGGCAGCGGCCCCAAAACGGAGCCGCCGCCCTGCCCTCAATAGCCATCGAAGGTATAAGCCGTCTTCACCACCGTGTAGAACTCGGCGGCATAGCGGCCCTGTTCGCGCGGGCCGTAGCTCGAGCCCTTGCGGCCGCCGAAGGGCACGTGATAGTCGACGCCTGCGGTCGGCAGGTTGACCATCACCATGCCGGCTTCGCTGTTGCGCTTGAAGTGGCTGGCATATTTCAGCGAGCTGGTGCAGATGCCGGCCGAGAGACCGAATTGCGTGTCATTGGCCATCGCCAGCGCCGCCGCGTAATCCTTGACGCGGCTCACCGTCGCCACCGGGCCGAAGATCTCCTCGCGGGCGATGCGCATGTTGTTATCGACTTCGGTGAACAAGGCCGGCGAGAGATAGAATCCGGGCGTCTGGCGATTGAGCAGCTCACCGCCGGCATGCAGCTTGGCACCTTCTTGCTGGCCGATGCGGATGTAATCGAGATCCTGGTCGAGCTGCGACTGGTCCACCACCGGGCCGATCTGGGTGCCGTCCTTCAGCGCGTCATCGATCACCAGCGCCTTCATGCGCTCGGTCATCGCCGCCACGAAGCGGTCATGGATACCTTCGGTGACGATCAGGCGCGAGGAGGCCGTGCAGCGCTGGCCGGTCGAGAAGAAAGCCCCGTTGACGGCGCATTCGACGGCGGTCTTGAGATCGGCATCGTCCAGCACCACCATCGGATTCTTGCCGCCCATTTCGAGCTGCACCTTCTTCATCGGGTCGACCTCGATGCAGGTCGCGGCGATGCGGCGCCCAGTGGCGACCGAGCCGGTAAAGGAGATCGCCGTCACATCCTTGTGGCGCAGCATGGCCTCACCCACCACCGAGCCCTTGCCCATGACGAGGTTGAAGACGCCGGCCGGCACGCCGGCGCGAGTGATGATCTCGGAAAGCGCATGGGCGCTGCCCGGCACCAGCTCCGCCGGCTTGAAGACGACGCAATTGCCGTAGGCGAGTGCCGGCGCGATCTTCCAGGCGGGAATGGCGATGGGGAAATTCCACGGCGTGATGAGACCGATGACGCCCAAGGGTTCGCGGGTGATCTCGACATCGACGGAAGGCCGGACCGAACCCAATTTCTCGCCGGCCTGGCGCAGGCATTCGCCAGAGAAGAACAGGAAGATCTGGCCGGCACGCACGGTCTCGCCAATGCCCTCGATCAGGGTCTTGCCTTCCTCGCGCGCCAGCAGGCGGCCGAGCTCGTCCTTGCGGGCGATGATCTCATCGCCGATCTTCTTCAGGATGTCGTGGCGCTGCTGCACGGTCGTGCGCGACCAGCTGGGAAAGGCCGCCTTGGCCGCCGCAATGGCGGTCTCGGCATCGGCCGCGTCGGCCTGGGGAAACTGGCCGACCACGTCGCCGGTATTCGAAGGGTTGATATTGGCGATTTCCTTCGCCGCCTTGCGCCACTCACCGGCAATAAAATTCTGGGCTTGGATCATGGCGCTACCTCTTCTTCATCGGTTATGACGTTGTCGCCAGGCCGCGAAATCGACCTTGGTCTGTTCATCGGTTGCTGGATAAAGCCCCAGGATCGACCGACCCTTGAGGACCTCTTCGGTGACGAAATCCTCGAACACCGTCATCTCGACGGCTTCGACGGCCACATCATGCGCAAGATGGGCGGGAATGACAACCACGCCTTCGCCATCCCCCACCAGCACATCGCCGGGAAAGACCGCCACATCGCCGCAGGCGATCGGCCGGTTGATGTCGATCGCCTGGTGCAAAGTCAGGTTGGTCGGCGCCGAGGGCCGCTGGTGATAGGCGGGAATGGCGAGACGGGCGATTTCCGGCGAATCGCGGAAACCGCCATCGGTGACGACACCCGCCACGCCGCGCTTCATCAGCCGGCTGACCAGGATCGAGCCCGCCGAGGCAGCGCGCGCATCCTTGCGGCTGTCGATCACCAGCACGGCACCCGGCGGACATTCCTCCACCGCCTTGCGCTGGGGATGGTCACGGTTCTGAAACACAGTGATCGGGTTCAAATCCTCACGCGCCGGAATATAGCGCAGGGTATAGGCCTCCCCCACCATGGTGCCGGTTTCAGCGCTGAGCGGGCGGACATCCTGGATGAACTGGTTGCGCAGGCCGCGCTTGAAGAGCGCGGTGGTCAGGGTCGCCGTGCTCACCCCCCTCAGCATCCGCCGGACGTCTTCGCTGAAGGTGCTCTTGGCCGCCTCGTTACTCGTCATCTCACGCCCCTTATGAAACAGAAATAAGACAGATTCGACGATCAACGTATCGAATCCGCCCTGTCACTGCCGTCAGGTAGATCGAGAGAATTTCAATCATAGTAACCCGATTTAAATGCCAGGACGCTCTCCACGGGCGCTGCGGCATCCTCCTTGGCAAGCGGAGCGTAGATAGTCACTCCAAGCTGATGAGCGACCGCTCCATCTATCTCTTTTTCTACTTTGCCATCGAGTGAAGTCAGAATTTCCAAGGCCTCATTGAACGGCATTCCGAGCAACGAAGATCCTCGAACCATAACCTTTGCCGGTGACGCGAACTCAATGGCCTCTAAGCATCCGTCTGAATCGTAGTAAAAGAAAACCCCTTCGAGTCGGAAGTAATCAGATGGAAAGGCGGCTTCAGGCGTTCGCTTGAATGATCGGAATTCACCCCTCATAAGCCTACGGGCGACGTCGCAGTGCATGCCAAACTCGACCTCGCCAATACCTTTGAGGGGGAGAATGTCAAATTTCATTACAAAGACCCTACAGCCGGATTCAATGAGAGATCTGCGCCTATCAGAACCGCTAGTGTTACCTTCACATATGCAACCCGAACCGTCGCCGGTAATCCCCCGGCGATAGGCCCATTACCTTCTGGAACACCTTGCGGAAGGCGCCGGCATCTTCGTAGCCGACGGCCCAGGCGATCTGCTCTACCGATTGCTTAGAAAACTCCAGCATCTCGCGCGCCTTGCCGACGCAGAGATGCTGGCAATATTCCGTTGGTTTCAGGCCGGTCGCCTTGTGGAAGCGGCGCAGGAAGGTGCGCTCTTCCAGTCCCGCCTGTTCCGCCATGTCGGCCAGCGTCACGTCGCGGGTCGCCTGGCCCTGCAGCCAGTGCTGCACTTTCAGAATGGCCTTGTCACCATGATGCAGCTTCGGCGCGAAGCTGCTGTAGAAACGTTGCTCCCTGCCCGCCGGATCGACCAGCAGGATGCGCGCCGTCTCCAGCATCACGGTGGCGCCGAGCAGACGCTCGACGATGCGCAAGCCGAGATCGGTCCAGGCCATCAGCCCGCCGGCGGTGATAATATCGCCGTCGTCGATGATCAGCTTGTCGGTATCGACGGCGATCTGCGGAAACTGCGCCGCGAAAGTCTCGGCATAGCTCCAATGGGTGGTCGCGGCGCGCTTGTCCAGCAGGCCGGTCGCGGCGAGCACGAAGGCGCCGGCGCAGACCGATCCCAACACCGTCCCTTCCGCATGCAAGGCCCGCAGCCAGGGTGCGAGTGCCGCATTGCTTTCTGCCGGCGGCAGGCCGTTCAGGCGCGGCGGCAACAGCAGATAGAGGGGCCGGTGCGGCATGTCCGCATGCGTATCCTCTGTGCATGACACCGGCATGGCAGTATCGGACCCATCCTTGAGCTGCCCCTCCTTGAGCGCCCAGTGGCTGACCCGCAGCCGCGGTACCTCGGCCGCACCTTCACCTGTCGCGGCACGGTCGGCGGCAGCACGATCGGCAATGGCAAAAAGATCGGTCAAACCCAGCACCGCCGCCTGCTGGGCGCCGGGATAGACCACGATGCCGATCTCGATGGGAGTGTCTGAGGTCACCATTTGTCAGTTTTGACCCGGATAATGTCAATTCCGCCAGTCGGCAGCATGCCCGAAGCAGGCTAACTTGTCACCATCGAGACCGAAGAACCTCGCCAAAGGAGACCTGGCTATGAGCAAGACTGCCCTCGTGATCGTCGATCTGCAGAACGACTACTTCCCCGGCGGGAAATGGCCCCTGAGCGGCACCGAGACGGCCGCCGACAATGCCGCCCGCATCCTCGCCGCCTTTCGCGCCAAGGGCGACCTCGTCGTACATGTGCGCCATGACAGCGGTGCCGATGCCACCTTCTTCGCGACCGGCACCAAGGGCGCCGAAATCCATGACAAGGTGAAGAACCAGGGCAGCGAACCCGTGGTGACGAAGAAGCAGATCAATGCCTTCCTCGGCACCGATCTCAAGGCGATCCTGGACAAGGGCGGCACCACCGATGTCGTCGTGGTCGGCGCCATGAGCCATATGTGCGTCGATGCGGCGACCCGCGCCGCCAGCGATCACGGCTATAAGGTCACCGTCATTCACGACGCCTGCGCGACGCACGACCAGGAATTCAACGGCGTCAAGGTGCCGGCCGCCCAGGCCCATGCCGCCTTCATGGCCGGCCTCGCCTTCGGCTATGCCAATGTGGTCTCGGCCGATGCCTTCCTCTCGGGCGCGAAGGCAGCCGCCTGATCGTTGCCGCCGCGTACCCCGCTTTCACACGGATAGCGGCTATCGACATCGGACACCGGCCGTCATGGCCGGTGTCCTTTTTCGCGATCATTTGTCGTGGCGCTGCCAGGGGTGATAGCGCCGCCAAATTTCGACCTCTCTGCGCCGCTGCAGCCGGTCGATGACAGCACCGAGCTGGTGCCGTTCGATCCCGATATCGCGCAATTCGCGGTCGCTGAGCTGGCGCAAGGCGCGCAATGACGATAAGCGCGCCCGGTAATTCCTGAGCCATCGCCAGAAGCGGCCAACAGGCAGGAGCAAAGGCAGGGTGTTGCTGTTCCGAGCATGCACAATGCCCCGAAACGCACAGGCAAGCCGCCATCCTTTGGCGTCGTAGATCTCCGCCATTTTAGAATTCCTTATATTCAAGTTGATCTAATCGATTATGTCGATAATCATGCGGTTATAGTGGCGCGTCAAACGAGCTGTTCTTGGATAATTGACAAGCTGTATTTGAAGGTTTCGCATGAAACGCCAGCTTCCCGGATTGGCCGCCTTCCGCACCTTCGAAGCGGCGGCGCGGCATCGCAGCTTTTCGCGGGCGGCCGATGAGCTCAATGTCACGCCGGCCGCCGTCAGCTTTCAGGTCCGCGATCTGGAAACGCACTTGAATCTGCGGTTGTTCGATCGGTCGGGCCGCGGCGTCTCCCTCACCGAGGCCGGCGAGATCCTGCGCGACAGCACGGCGACCGCCCTCGATGATCTGGAGCGGGCGATTGAGCGCGCCCGTAATCTCAAGGGTCAAACGCGCATCAATGTCACCGCGACTCCTTCCTTCGCCATGAAATGGCTGGTGCCGCGCCTCAACCGGTTCATGGTGCGTTTTCCTGAGGTCGATGTCCGGGTCGATATGTCACGCGTACTGGTCGAATTCGCGCAAGGCGATATGGATCTCGCCATTCGTTTCGGGACGGGCAAGCATCCGGGATTGCGGTGCGATCGCCTGCTGAGAGAGAGCCTCGTCCCCGTCTGCAGCCCACACTTCCTCAAGACCCTGGGTCCCTTCCGCCAGCCGCGCGATTTCCTGCGCGTCCCGCTCATTCAGTCCGACTTCCGCGCTTATGGTGAGGTGTGGCCCACCTGGCAGATGTGGTTCGAATTGGCGGGCTTGCCGCAGACGGATCCCAAACCCGCCTTGCGGTTCAATCAATCGGTCCTCTCCATCCAGGCGGCGTTGGATGGCCAGGGTGTCGCACTGGCCGATACCAGCCTGGTCGAATTCGATCTCGCCTCGGGGCGCCTGGTGAAGCCCTTCGATCTGCCCATCCCGTCACCAGCGAAATTCGCCTATTGGATCGTCATGCCATTCCGACGGCCCGAACGGCCCATTGTTGAAACCTTCCGAAACTGGTTGCTGGAAGAAGCAGCCGACCTCTCTCGGCCGTCAAGGCCGGGAAACCGGACATCGCCAGGAACGGCTCTCAAGCGCCGCAAAGCCTGACACAAAACCATCAAGGCGCTCTTCATTTCGGCGCGATTGGCATCCAGGCAAATTCGATATCGGTCGGCTCGATCAGCTTTTGGAGCGCCGACCTGGTCACCCCACCGCATCATGGCAGACGATGCAGAGCTTGTTGCCCTCGGGATCGCGAAAATAGGCGCCGTAGTAGTTCGCGTGATATTGCGTCCTCAGCCCCGGGGCACCGTCATCGCTGCCACCAGCGGCAAGAGCTGCCGCGTAGGCACGGTCGACAGTGGCGCGATCCAAGGCCAGCAGCGCCGTCATCTGGCCGTTGCCGGGTGAGGCCGAGCCGCCATCGAAGGGACACCCGACCAGCAAGAGTGGCCGGGCCTCCCCAGGCTTCTGCCAGCCGGCCCAAGATTTCTCCGGCTGAATGAAACGCAGCACCAGCCCTAGCTCGGCCATTACCGCCGTGTAGAAGTGCTGGGCACGGTCGAAATCGTTCACGCCGATATAGACATGCGACAGCATTTCAGCCTCCGGGAATACCCTATCCGCGCCACCAGTTTTTGAAACTCACTAGTAAAACTGGCATACCTCATGCAAGGTAACTGACGAGGGGTGCAAGTGGTAGGACATTCTTGCCGCCGGACCGTTATTGCTTTCGGTCGCGTCGACGGTGAGATGTCCGTTCCTGAAGAGCGGGGCAAGATTCATCCATGACAAACGCGATTCAGCAGGCTGCCCAGCAGACGGCGAGCAGTCTCGCCGGCGCGGCGACCAAGACCACGACAACGGTCACGGCAACAACCACGACGACCACCAGCACGACGACCAAAAGCGGCAGCAGCTCCGGCACGGACAGCGCCTCCGATGCGCTCAACCGGCTGGCCGATCAGGTCGCCGCCATGCGCCAGCAGCAGCGACAGAAGAAGATCAAGGTCCAGGATTTCCAGAAGGCCAGCCACGATCTCAAGGTGGATAACCGGCTGACGGCGCGCAATGTCGGTGTCCTGCGGCACGACAATTCGCGCCTCAATGTCATCAGTGCCCTCAGCAAGGACGACAATGCCGATTTCTTCGCCTTCAAAATGTCGACCACGGCCGAAGCGAAGTTCGGCCTGCTCACCAACGACGGCAAGGACGAGGCCAGCCTGCGCTTCCAGTTCCTGAAGAAGAATGGTGGCGCGGTGGTTGCCGATTCAGATCCGAAAAGCGGCAAGGCGAAGGTCGCCTATGACCAGCTCAAGGCCGGCAAATTCAAGCTCGAAGCCGGCGACTATGTTCTCCGCATCACCCGCCAGGATGACAGCAAGGCCAATCTCAAGACCGAATATAACTATGCCATCCAGCTTTCCTCGGGCGTCTACAAGAACGATTTCGACACCATCGAGAAGGGCGTCGACCCGAAGCAGGACCCCTTCGGCATCACGGTCAGCGGCTCGGTGACCACCCTGACGGGCTCACTTGGCTCGGCCGTCAGCTATCTTCAGTCCCTGCCCCGCCT
>DATMUQ010000716.1:0-2877 GCA_035563795.1 Terriglobales bacterium
ACGACACCACCAAGGTCAGCTATCTCTCGATCAACCACCAGAGCCAGTTCCCGGCCATCACCTTGTCCTTCAACCTGGCGCCGGGTTATGCCCTGGGCGATGCAGTCACCGCGATCGACCAGGTGAAGGCGGAAATCGGCCTGCCGCCGGCCATCCTCGGCACCTTCCAGGGCAATGCCCAGGCCTTCCAGGATTCGCTCAAGAGCACGCCGCTGCTGATCCTGGCGGCAATTGTCACGGTCTACATCATCCTTGGCGTGCTCTATGAGAGCTACATCTACCCGCTCACCATTCTCTCGACCCTGCCATCGGCCGGCCTCGGCGCCTTGCTGATCCTGATGATCTCGCATGTCGATCTCTCGGTGATCGCCCTCATCGGCATCATCCTGCTGATCGGCATCGTCAAGAAGAACGGCATCATGATGGTGGACTTCGCGATCCAGGCGGAACGCAATCACGGGATGACGCCGGAACAGTCGATCCGCCAGGCCTGCATCTTGCGCTTCCGGCCGATCATGATGACCACCATGGCGGCCCTGCTCGGTGCGCTCCCGCTGATGCTGGAGCATGGCACCGGCTCGGAGCTGCGCCAGCCGCTTGGCTATACCATGGTGGGTGGGTTGCTGGTGAGCCAGGCCCTGACCCTGTTCACCACGCCGGTCGTCTATCTTTATCTCGACCGGGTCAATCACTGGCTGAGCCATCTGCGGCGCAACAAGGATCACCAGGACGCAAAAGACAAGGCGGCGGTACCGGCCATCGTTGCAGGAGAATAAGGCCGGAAAAGCTGATACAAAATCTGGTATAATCGGGGAGGTGCGGTCACCAGTCCGGATGAAACGGGGTGGTTGTACCGTAGATAGGTAAGAAATGAAGATTCTGCTTGTCGAGGATAACGAGCGCGTCATCCGCTTTCTGAAAAAGGGCCTGGCCGAATCCGGCCACACTGTCGACCATGCGGATAACGGACGGAGCGGCATGTTCCTGGCCGCCAGCGAACCCTATGACGCCATCATCATGGACCGGCTGCTACCCGGTGGCATCGATGGCCTCAGCATCATCGAGGCGCTGCGACGGGACGGCAATACCACGCCGATCCTGATTCTGTCGGCCTTGTCGGATGTTGATGAGCGCATCCGCGGCCTGAAGGCTGGCGGCGACGATTATCTCACCAAGCCCTTCGCCTTCGGTGAATTGCTGGCCCGGCTCGATGTTCTCGCCCGCCGCGGCCAGACCAGCGCTGCTGTGGAGACGTTGTTGGCCGTGGACGGGTTGCGGATGGACCTGCTCTCGCGCAAGGTGACGCGGGAAGGCCGGCCGATCGCCTTGCAGCCGCGGGAATTCAAGCTGCTGGAATATCTCATGCGGCACAAGGACCAGGTGGTGACCCGCACCATGTTGCTGGAAAATGTCTGGGACTATCATTTCGATCCCCAGAGCAACATCGTCGATGTGCATGTCAGTAAATTGCGGCAGAAGATCGATTCCGGTTTCGGACGGTCGCTGCTGCGCACCATCCGCAGCGCTGGATATATGATCACGGCTGATGCTTAGGCTGGCGCGCTCCTCCGCTGCGGCCCTGGCGGCCGGCTATGTGTTGCTCAGCGTGATCGCGCTGATCCTGTTCGCGGCGCCACTCTGGTATAGCTGGCGCCAGACCATCGATGCCGGCCGCGCGGAAATCCTGCAGGATGACACCCAGCATATCGTCGATCGCTATCAGAGTGACGGCATCGACAAGCTGGTGGCCTGGATCAACGCCCTCATCAACATGCAGTTCATGAGCGGCCGCATCATCCTGCTGACCGATGCCGCCAAGCAACCGCTCGCCGGCAATCTCGCGGCCTGGCCCGCCGGCATTCCCGATGTTGCCGGGCGCTATAATATCGAGCTGCCGCTGCATGATGGCCGGGCGCAGGCGTTCTTCATCCATACCCTGTTGCCGGGCGGCTACCATCTGCTGGTTGGCCGGGATATCTCCCGTCTCACGCATCTCGAGGTACGCTTCTGGTATGGTCTGGCGACAGCTATTTGCGCCCTGGTCGTCGTCGGCGTGATCGGCGCCCTGCTGATCCGGCGAGTGATGCTCTTGCCCATCCAGAGCATCAGCCAGGCCAGCGCGGCGCTGGTTGCCGGCGATCTCAAGCGTCGCCTGCCGATGCCGGGGGCGACGGCGGAACTGGATGCGTTGTCGCGCACCATCAACAGCCTCCTCGATCAAATCGAGAAGCTGGTCCATGGCGTGCGCAATGTCTCCAATTCCATCGCCCATGATTTGCGGACACCGCTGACCGAATTGCGCTCGCGGCTCGAGGAACTGGCCCTGACCAAGCCGCCAGTCGATGAGACTTTCGCCGAGATCGACGGCGCCGTTGCCGATGTCGACCGGGTCATCCGGGTCTTCGAGGCGCTGTTGCGGCTGGCGGAGATCGATACCGGCGCAAGGCGGGCGGGCTTCGTCGATGTCGATCTGGCGGAGCTCGCCAGCGAGGCGGTCGATTTCTATCTGCCGGCAGCCGAATTGCGCAACATCTCGCTGGTCCTGGCGCGGTGCGATGCGGTGACGATCCAGGGCGATCCGCTGCTGCTGGCGCAGGCGATCGGCAACCTGATCGACAATGCGCTGAAATTCGCTCCCAATAACGGCCATATCGAGGTCTCCGCCGTCAAAGGCGGGGATGGTGTCATCGGCATTGCCGTCGCCGATGACGGGCCCGGCATTCCCGACCATGAGAAGCCGCGGGTGACCGAGCGCTTCTATCGGGGCGATGTCAGCCGGGGGACGCCGGGGACCGGGCTGGGTCTGAGCCTGGTGGAGGCGGTGGCTCATCTGCATGGCGGGCGCCTCGATCTCAGTGACAATCTTCCCGGCCTGCG
>DATMUQ010000717.1:0-2609 GCA_035563795.1 Terriglobales bacterium
TACGCCGCCGCCTTGCCGATCGAGCCGCCGCCATCGACGAAGATGGTCTGGCCGGTGATGAAGCTCGCCTCATCGGAGAGCAGGAAGGCGATGGTGGCCGCGATCTCGTCGGGCTTGCCGAGGCGGCGCATCGGGATCAGCGACAGAAAGCGCTGCTCGGCTTCGCTGCCGGCCGGCGTGTTCGCCCGGAAAAGCTCGGTCTCGATCGGGCCGGGAGCGACACCATTGACGGTGATGCCGGTCTCCGCCAGTTCCAGTGCCCAGATGCGGGTGAAGGTATTGATCGCCGCCTTCGCCGCCGCATAGGCGCTGCGCTGGGCGATGCCGAGCACGGTGAGGCTGGAGATGTTGACGACACGGCCCCAGTTGCGCGCCTTCATGCCGGGCAGCAAGGCCTGGGTGGTCTGGATGGTGGGATGCAGATTGACCCGCATGATGTCGTCGACATCGGCGAGCCCGATCTCGCCGACACGGTGCAGCCGCACCAGGCCGACATTGTTGACGACGCCGTCGAAATCATAGCGCTGTGCTAGATCCTGGAAGGCTTCGCCCGCCGCCTTGCTGTCATTGAGGTCGATGGAAACGAGCGTGCCGGGGAAGCTGGCATCGGCGCCGCGGGCAATGCCGACGACATGGTGGCCGGCAATGGCGAGGCGTTCGGATAAGGCGCGGCCTATGCCCTTGCTGGCACCGGTGACGAGGAAGGTGCGCTTGGTCATGATGGAAGTCCTTCTGCTAGGCGAGGGATTAGGGGAAGCGTCGGTTCAGGGGAGTGGTGGCAGGCCGAACGCCGCCAGCATCGGCCGCACGGCGGCGGTCAGCAGGTTGCGCTCCGGGCGGGCACGGGCGAAGACGCGAATCCCCATCAGCACCGCCAGCAAGTTTGCTGCGGCATCTGCTGCATCATGCGTTGCGGCGATCTCGCCCGCGGCCTGGCCGGCGCTGAAGCGATCGCGGAAAAAATGCTCGATCCGCTTCAGCTCATCGGCGACGGTCTCCTTGAGCTCCGTATCTTCCGGCGCGGCACCGGCGGCCGAATTGACCAGCAGGCAACCGCGATGCTGGGGATCGGCGAGACTGCGCTCGATCATCTCGTGGAAGAAGGTGGTGATGGCCAAAGCCGGTGCGGGCAGGGCGGCGAGCCGTGTCATGCGCTCATGCAGGGTCTGGTCGAGATAGCGGTCGAAGGCGCGGCGGAACAGGGTCTGTTTGTCACCGAAAGCGGCATAGAGGCTGGAGGCGGTGAGGCCGGTGACAGCAGACAGGTCGCGGGTCGAGGTGGCCTCATAGCCGCGCGCCCAGAAGGCCGCGCCGGCGGCGTCCAGGACCTGTTCTTCATCAAATAACCGGGGCCGGGCCATAGTAAGTCCTTGTTTCAGCTTAATTGCCGTTTCAAATAATTTGGAGCAATCGCTCCATAATCAGAATATGGATCAAGTGATCCATAATTTCAAGAGGACGTCAGAGGCCAGGAAAGATCGGCGGGAAGCCTGGCGGTGCGGGTCAGGCGGCCTTTGCCATCGGCAATGTCACGGTGACGATGAGCCCGCCGCCGGGCCGGTCGGAGAAGGCGAGGGTGCCATCGTGCTGGCGCAGGATGTCATTGACGATGGCGAGGCCGAGGCCGAAGCCGCGTTCATCGAGATTGCGGGCGCTGTCGCGGCGGTGGAAGGCTTCCAGCACGATCTCGCGCTCGGCCGCAGGAATGCCGGGGCCGCGATCCTCGACCAGCAGTACTGCTTTACCGCCGTCATGCGTCACCGTGACATCGGTCTCGTTGCCATAGCGCAGGGCGTTGCTGATGAGATTGTTGACGGCGCGGCCGATGGCGACCGGGCGGAGCGGAAGCTCGAGCTGGTCCAGGTGGCAATGAAACCGTATCGGCGCGTTGTGTCCGTTGCCGCCATTGGCGGTGGCGAAGCCTGTCACCTGGCGTTGGACCAGAGCGACGAGATCGGTCATCTGCACGGGTTCGCGGTTCTGCTCGACCTCGGCCAGGACCAGCGTGTCGGAGATGAGTGCGTCCATGTCCTCGATATCGCGGATCGCCGCCGCGCGCTGGGTTTCGTCGGCGATGAATTCACTGCGCAGGCGCAAGCGGGTGAGATAGGTGCCGAGATCATGGCCGATCGAGGCCAGCATGCGCGTGCGCCCGGCCAGCAGGTTGCTGATACGCTGTTGCATGCGGATAATGGCGGCGGCGAGCTGCTTTGTCTCGCGGCCGGTCTTTTTCGACAACGCGCCGAGATCGAGTGTTGCTTCGATGGCTGCCCCGTTTGTCGCAGCGCCAGCGCCCACAGTCTCGACCAGGCCGGCCAGTTCCTCGATCGGCTTCACCTGGCGACGCAGCAGGAAGAGGGTGGTCGTGCTGATGACGATGGTGGCGATCAGCAGCCCCAGGCCGAGGCGGATGCCAGTGAAGCGGGAGAGATCGGCGCGCCGGGTTTCCAGCACCAGGTAGCGGCCGTCCTTCAGGGTGATCACCAGGCGCAGCGGCATGGTGGTCGCAGCCTCATCGCCGCCCTGGCTGTCACGCTGCAGGCCGATGCTTTGCCGGTCGATGCTTTGTCGGTCGTCAAGACGCTGGAACATGGCCTCGATATGCCGGC
>DATMUQ010000718.1:0-2141 GCA_035563795.1 Terriglobales bacterium
CCAGCACCACCAGCGGCAGCGCAGCCCAGCCTTCAGCCAGCCGGAAGAAGGGATTCTCGACCGCTGTCGGATCGTTGAGCAACAGCGCACCCTGGCCGAAATAGTTGAGCACCAGCGACGGTAACACCAGGCCGAACCAGGTGAAACGGATCGGCCGCCGGCCGAAATGGCCGAGATCGGAATAGAGCGCTTCGGCGCCGGTCAGCGCCAGCACCACGGAACTCAGCACCAAGAAAGCGAGCCAGCCATGGGCGCGGAAGAAGTTGATGGCATAGAGCGGATTGAGCGCCTGGACGATTTCCGGCCGCTCGATGATATGCATGATGCCGAGGATGGCGATGGCGGCGAACCAGAGCAGCATCAGCGGCCCAAAGAGATTGCCGATGCGGGCGGTGCCCTGGCGCTGGATCATGAAGAGCGCGATCAGGATGGCGAGCGTGATCGGAATGACGAGCACGTCGAGGCCAGGCCACACGACTTCGAGGCCCTCCACAGCACTGAGGACCGAAATCGCCGGCGTGATCATGCTGTCGCCGTAGAACAAAGCAGCGGCGAAAATGCCGAGCGCCGTCACCGCAGCAATCGCGAAGCGGCTTTTGACGGCGCTGGAGACCAGTGCCAGCAAAGCCAGGCTGCCGCCCTCGCCGCCATTATCCGCGCGCAACACCACGCTGACATATTTGAAGGAGACAACCAGCATCACCGACCAGAAGATCAGCGAGAGAATGCCGTAGACATTCACGTCATTGATGAACAGGCCGTGATGGCTGCTGAAGCATTCCTTGAAAGCGTAAAGCGGGCTGGTGCCGATATCGCCGTAGACCACGCCGATAGCGCCAAGCGCCAATGCCGGAAGCGGCTTGCGGCCGATCTCGGCGTGAGACTGCTGCATCTGCGATGCCATCCTTGTGCGGATTCCGCGTTGCCGTTGACGCCTAAGCGCCAACCTCGCCGCCGGGATCCCGATCCCTCACCAAAAGCAGAAGAGGCGGGCTGAGGTCAGCCCGCCGCTCGAAACGCGTCTATTTCTAGCCATCTCAGCGAGGGAAGCAACCGCCTCGCAATCGTTCCCGAAATTTACGCAAATTCTTCACATTACTGCCTTGATGATACGATGAAATTTGGCGCCGCAGGATTACGGTGAATCCATAAATTTTCTTCATTCAACGAATAACCGGCCCATAATTCGTCAATTGCGGCGGCCGGCCGGTAGGGTTGCACCTGCCGGTTGTCGAGCACCAGCCAGTCCCCGCGGTCGCGCAAGATGAGGTAAGCGTGGCCAACGGCTTCGCCACGGCGATGGCTCAGCATGATGCGCAAGTCCACGGCCGGCCAACCTGCCGCCCGCAAGGCGAAATACTTGGCGATGGCGTAATCCTCGCAATCGCCGCCCTTGCGCAGAAACTCATCGGGTGTCGCCCAATAATCGACCACATGCCAGTTCGCCATATCATCGCGATAGGGCACGCGATTGAGCCGCTGCTGCACGGCACCGATCTGTGCCTCGGCGGGCAACTGACGCAACGCGACGATCAAACGCTGCCAAGCCTTGCTGCCGCAAGATGCGCGGCACAATGCATCTTCAGCAACGGCGCGCTGCAATACACGCTGCCACGCCGGCACCAAGCGAAAGTTATCGAGTTCCGCCACGACCGCACCGAAGGCAACGCTATCCAGTTCCGGTGCCAGCGTGTTGCTTGACGCGGCACTGGCCGAGGCGGTCGGCTGTGCGGCGAGATATCGGCCGGCAGCCACCGCATCAGCGGAGACAACACTTTTATCGTTGCGGCGCAGGCCGTTTTGCCTTTGCGCGTTGTCTCGGTGAGGCGCCTGATCGCTCGGCGCTGGGACAATAAGAGGATCAGCAGCGAGCGGCGTCGCAGCGAGCAACCCGGCGGACATAGCAACGGAGATGACAATCCAGGCGGCGGCACGTCGCCGTGCCGATGCGGTGCACTTGTCTTGCCAGTCGACCTGAACCATGCCCGCCTCGCTCCCCGCCCCATCGGGGAATGTCGTGCCGGCAGTGTTGCATGGGGACCATGCCGGAACCAGGACAAAGCTTGGTTAACTGGGCTGGGTTAGCCGGACTTACTTGACGGAGCCCGCTGATCGGATCGGATTAACCCGCGCTCCGGCTC
>DATMUQ010000719.1:0-2162 GCA_035563795.1 Terriglobales bacterium
CAACCAGCCGCCGCCAGCTGCTTGCCGGCTTGGCTGGCCTCGCCGGGGCGGTGCTGCTGCATCGTCCCAGCTATGGCGAAGCAGGGGCGATCGAGCGGATCGTCAGTGTCGGCGGGGCGATCACGGAGATCGTCTTCGCCCTGGGCTTCGGTAATAAGGTGGTGGCCGTCGATACCACCAGTTGCTATCCGCTGCAGGCGACGGCCGCCTTGCCGAAGGTCGGCTATCTGCGGAGCCTGGCGGCCGAGGGCCTGCTGTCGATGAAGCCGGATCTTATCCTGCTCGATGCCGATGCCGGCCCGGCCGATGTGCTCGACCAGTTGAAGCGCCTGGCGGCGCCGGTGGCGCATTTCATCGAACGCCCGTCGGCGCAGTCGGTGGCCGACAAGATCATTTTCGTTGGCGCTGCCCTCAAGCAAGCTGACAAAGCCGCCGAGATCGCCGCCACCTTCCGCCAGGACCTCGCAACCGTGGCGGCGAGCGTCAAGCTGCTGTTACAGCGTCCCCGGGTGCTGTTCCTGATGAATGCCGGCACGACCGGCTTGCGCGGGGCGGGCGGCGGCACGGCAGCGGCGGAGATGATCGCCCTTGCCGGCGGCCGCAATGCTTTCGGAGACAGCAGCGGCTACAAGACGATCTCGGCCGAGGCAGCGCTGATCGCCAATCCGGGGGCGATCGTCATGATGAGCCAGACCCTCGATGAACTTGGCGGGCGCGACGGCGTCGCCAAGCTGCCGGTGCTGGCCAAGACCAAGGCAGCGCAAGAGGGGCGCATTTTCGGCTTCGACGGCAATTACCTGCTGGGTTTCGGGCCGCGCACGGCTCATGCCGTCGCTGCCTTCGCCACGGTCTTACATCCGCAGGGCGATATCGTGGCGCTGCCGCCACGGCCCTGGACCATGACCTGATCCGCTTCCGGCCGTGACACGCATGGAAAACGCTGTTCCACTCATGTCGCAAGACATCCGACATCATCGACCGGCAGTGCTGCTTGGGTTACTGGTTGCGGGGCTCATCCTCAGCCTGGTCCTGGCGACGGCGATCGGCCCGCTGATGGTGCCACCCGGCGAGGTCGGCCGGGTCTTCGCAGAGATGCTGGGGATATTGCCGGCCAACAGCACCGATGCGACCTTGCGCGACATCGTGCTCGACCTCCGGCTGCCGCGGGCCTTGTCCGGCCTGTGCATCGGCGCCCTGCTGGCGACCGGCGGCGCCGTCATGCAGGGGCTGTTTCGCAATCCGCTGGCCGATCCCGGGTTGATCGGGGTTTCCAGCGGTGCGGCCCTGGCGGTGGCGAGCTTCATCGTCTTTGGCGGCGGCATCGCCTTCCTGCCGGCGGGCCTGCGTTATTACGGCATGCCGGTGGCCGCCTTTGCCGGCGGCTTGATCGTTGTCCTGCTGATCCAGCGGCTCGCCTATCGCGACGGTCGCACCGATGTGCCGACCATGCTGCTGGCCGGCATCGCCGTCACCGCCGTGGTCATGGCGGGGATCGGCCTCCTGACCTTCATCAGCGACGATACGCAACTGCGCTCGATCACGTTCTGGAGCCTCGGCAGCCTCGGCGGCGCCGGCTGGGCCAGCATGGTCGTGCTGGGGCCGGTTGCCGCCATTGTCCTGCTGCTCAGCTTGCGTTTTGCCGATGTGCTCGATGCGCTGATGCTCGGTGAGCGGGAGGCTTACAGTATCGGCTTCGAGGTCGAGCGGGCGAAGCGGGTGATGGTGCTGAGCGTCGCTGCCGGAGTCGGCGCCGCCGTCGCCTTTACCGGCCTGATCGGCTTTGTCGGTATCGTCGCGCCGCATATGACGCGGCTTCTGCTGGGAGCGGCACATCGACGCCTGCTGATCGGCTCCAGCCTGCTCGGCGGTCTGCTGGTCGTGCTCGCCGACACCGCCTGCCGGGTGATCGTGGCACCGGCCGAATTGCCGATCGGCATCATCACCAGCCTGATCGGCGCGCCCTTCTTCCTGGTACTGCTGCTGCACCAGCAGCGGCGGGGATATCCGAGCTCATGATCAGCGCCGCGAACATCTACCGCCGCCAAGGCGGCCTGGTTGCTGTCTCAGTCGAGATCCACGCCGGCCGCGTCACCGCGATCCTCGGCCCTAACGGGGCCGGCAAGTCGACGCTGCTGGACGTCCTGGCGGGGCGCAGCGGGGCT
>DATMUQ010000720.1:0-3047 GCA_035563795.1 Terriglobales bacterium
TTTTCGTGACTGTCCTGGCCCCGACCCTCAAGCTCGCCGGTACACTCTACGTCCTTACCCGGTTGCACGCCGCCAATCCGCCCGGCCACCTGACGCGCGTTTTCGCCTGGGTCGAAAAACTGCGCCCCTGGTCGATGATTGAGGTCTTCGTGCTGGGTGTCTTCGTCGCCTATGTCAAGCTCGGCGACCTCGTCAAACTGGAGCTCGATGCCGGCGTCTATGCGCTCCTGGCGCTGACCGTCATCATCATCTGGGCGGATAGTGCGCTCGACCGCGAGCTGATCTGGGAGCGACTTGGCGATATCGAGACGGATCAGATCGTTGTCCCCCATCAGCTGGACAGGCAGGAATTGGAATGGGCGGTCGGCTGCGAGACCTGCGGCCTGGTGAGCTTCCCGCGTGATGCACATGCCCATTGCCCGCGCTGTGGGTCGCGCCTGCATCGCCGCAAGCCGAACGCCTATTCCCGGACCTGGGCACTCACGATTGCGGCGGCGGTCCTTTACATTCCGGCCAATTATTATCCCGTCCTCACTGTCATGCAGCTCGGCGCCGGCGCGCCGAGCACGATTCTCGGCGGCGTTGAAGAGCTGGTCCATTCACGCATGTACCCGCTGGCGGCCCTGGTGTTCTTTGCCAGTATCGCCGTGCCGATGCTGAAGCTGATCGGACTCAGCGTCATGCTGATCGCCGCCCAGACCGGTCATGACGGCTGGCTGCGCGACCGCACCAAGCTCTATTACATCGTCCATTTTGTCGGGCGATGGTCGATGATCGACATCTTCATGGAAGCCCTGCTGGGCGCTTTGGTCCATTTTGGTGGTGTTATTACCATCGAACCGGGCATCGGCGCCGTCGCCTTCTGCGGCGTCGTGATCTTGACGATGTTCGCGGCCGAGACATTCGATCCGCGTCTCATGTGGGACGCGGCTCTTGCCAAGCAACGCGCACGCCGGGTGCGGCACCTGCAGTCGCCGGCCACATAGATCATGCACACCCTTGCTTGACTCATTGGCGGATTACGACTCATAGTTTTGGAATAGCGCATTCATTTGATGCGTGCTGATGATGTTGGCAACGACTTGCAGCATGTCACGATTACCGAGATACCGCGGAGTTACGGCGGCTAAACAGTCTTCAGTGCCTGAGCACAATGACAGCGGGGAGGCATATGGGCATGACGCGACAGAGAATTGGCCTCAGCCATCGCATCACCAGATATGCGGCACGCTTTCTCTGTTTTGCGGCCTTCATGTTGTCCGCGACCGCTATCGCCGACGACCTGAAACCCTCCGGCAATCTCGAGATATCGCAGGTACAGATCGCCTTCATCGGCAGCGGCAATCTCGGCGGCGGCACGCTTCATTACGGGGGCAAAAGCTATCCCTTCACCGTCGGCGGTCTCGGCATTGGCGGTATCGGCATCTCGAAGATGGAAGCGATCGGCACCGTCTATGACATGAAGCGCCTGGCCGATTTCCCTGGCGCCTATGTCCAGGGGCGATACGGCTACGCTGTCGGCGAGGCCGGCAATGGCGAGCTCTGGCTGAAGAACGCCAATGGCGTCGTTCTCAAGCTGAAGACCAAGCGCGAGGGCCTGGCGCTCTCGCTGGGCGGCGATGCCGTCTATATCAATCTCGATTAGCGGCGGCAGGAGCACGAACGATGCGCGTCCTCTCCAAGCTATCCCTCCTCATCCTGCCAGCGCTTGCAATCGCGTTCGGCCAGGAAGCCGCGGCAAAGACCGATCAGACGATCCGCGCCTTCTCGGTCTGGCAGACCAGCGGCCAGGTGCCGCCGATCGCCGGCAGCGGCGTTTTCGAGGATACGATCAGTGGCCTCTTCTATGTCGACACCGAGAAGGGACCCGTTGCCGCCGGCAATCTCAGTTGCAAGGCCCATCTGGAGGTGAAGGCGGACAAGACCCAGACCGGATCGGCCGATTGCACCATCACCGCCAAGGATGGCGCCCAGGTCTTCGGCAAGCTCACCTGCAGCGGCGTCTTCATGGTGGGATGCAGCGGCAATCTCACCTTTACCGGTGGGTCCGGCCGCTTCCAGGGTGTCTCCGGCGGCGGCACGGCGGTGGTTCGCAGCGAGTTCGCCGACCTGCAACCGGCCAATGCCGATACGACGACGGCGAAATCCGGCATCATCTACTTCGCCAAGCTGCGCTACCAGCTACCGTGAAGCAGCCCCGCTTGTATTGTTCGAAATACTAGGTTTTATATCCTATATTTGATGAAGTGATAGCGGTCCAGACTGCCGTTCGCAGCTGCATCCGCTGGGGCCGTTCAGTAGGGCGATTTGGCCTCCGCCCATCGGCAGGATTCCGCACAAGCCGGCCTGGCTTTCGACGCCATCGCGGTGTCACAGAAACGCCTGTTGCCGCACCCGGATCGGGTCTGCAAAATCCGCGAAATCTGAGAGAAACGGCGGCCTGGAAGTGGCCTCACGGAAGCCTGGTTACGCGGCATTTTGGCGATGTCGCAAACAGGCAGCAAAGCCGCTGCTAATGTCGCTAACAGGCGGCAAAATCACTATGTTGCCGCCCTATAGTCGGGCCACAATTCTACTTGGGAGTCACAGGCAATGGCAGAGTTTCCGCAAAAGGCCAAGGTCGTCATCATCGGCCTCGGCGGCATCGTCGGCGCATCGGTCGCGCATCACTTGGTCGAGCGCGGCTGGGACGACATTGTCGGCATCGACAAGTCCGGCGTCCCGACCGATATCGGCTCGACCGCCCATGCCTCCGACTTCTGCTACATGACCAGCCACGATTTCCTGTCCTGCTGGTCCTCGCTCTACTCCATCGACTTCTACAGCAAGCTTGGCCATTACGACCGCGTCGGTGGCCTGGAAGTCGCCCGGGTCGGCGACGACGGCCGCATGGATGAGATCAAGCGCAAGGTCGCCTCGGCCAAGGCCTTCGGTACTCGCGCCCGCCTGGTCGAACCGGCCGAGATCAAGAAGAAGTTCCCGCTGATCGACGAGAGCAAGGTGCAAGGCGGTCTTTGGGATCCCGATGCCGGCCTCGTCATCCCCCG
>DATMUQ010000721.1:0-2069 GCA_035563795.1 Terriglobales bacterium
TCTGGTTGCCGTCTATCTCTGCCTCGCCGAATGGGCGAAAAACTGGTTCTACCGCCACCTGCCGCCCGGCGGTCAGGCGCGCGCCGCGGTGCTGCGGCCGAACCTGCCGCTGATGCCGCGCTGACAGGTTTCTCGCAGCCGGCGAGCCCAAAAGCTGCGACGGCGCGCACAGAAGGTGGTGGAAGCGCTTGCCGGCGCAGCGGAACGGGCGGAGAGTCACCCCGAAGGATATAGCGTGTTGGGGGACGCCATGCTGATCACCCGGCCTGCCAAGCGGGACAATGTCGGCCTGCTCGACCGCCAGATGCGTTTCGAGATTTTCGAGGATGCGCAGTCACGCGGCGGCCTCGTCTTCAACCCGAAGCAGCGCAGCGGCGCGATCACCATCGACAATGCAGATTTCGTCGCTGCGCGCTTGTCGTCCAAGCCGGACGAGATGCTGTATCAGGCGCTGTTTCGCCTGATGAGCGGTGCCGCCAAGCCGCCGATCAATCCTTTCGCCCTCAAGGATGCCGGCGATCAGGTGCTGGCCCTTGCCGAACGTCATGGCGAGACCTTTGTCGTCACTCGTGGCACCGAGAACTATACCTTGCGCAAGCCGGGTATCTTCAAACGCCTGTTCGAACTCTATCCCGATGGACAGGTGCAATCGCTGGGCACGGTCGGCCAGGCGAAGTTCTTCACCCGCCAATTGCAGATGGATCTGCCGGCGTCCCTGCCGGCGGCGTTTCAGGTGTTCCTGCTCACCTTGATTCTCGATCTCACGCTGCAGAACATGGACAGCTACTCAAGCTGACAGCGGGATCACAGGTAGCGCGGTATTCGCGCACTACCGTCTTCACAGCGTCATAAACCCTGCCTATAACGGGCGCGAAGATCATATTCGCACCAGCCCGATCACCTGTCCGAGAACCCGTTGTCATGTCCCGCGTCATCCATCTCATCCGCCATGGCCAATCGACCTTCAACGCGCATTTCGAGGCGACCGGCGAGGACCCGATCCATTTCGATGCCCGCCTGACCGAGCTTGGCCATACTCAAGTCGCCGCGGCGCGCGAGCGCCTCAACGGGACCCGCTATGACCTGGTGATCGCGACGCCGCTGACCCGGGCGATCCAGACGGCGCAGGGCATTTTCGGCGACACGGCGCCGATCGTCATCAGCCCGCTGCACCGCGAATGGCTGAACAGCAGTTGCGATGTCGGCCGCAGCACCCGTGACCTGGCGGCCGAGTTCCCGACACTGGATTTCGCCCATCTCGGCGACCCCTGGTGGCATCACCAGGCGCCGTTCAACGAACATGGCTTTGCCCGCGAGCCCGAGCCGGCCTTGCTGGACCGTGTCACCGCCTTCAAGGACATGATCGCCGCCCGTGTCGAGCAGCGAATCGCCGTGGTCGGCCATGGCGATTTCTTCCACCGGCTACTGGGCCGGCACCTGATGAATTGCGAATTGGCCGAGTGGCGCGGCTGATATTCGCGCTCGCTTGATATGCCCCGGCCTGCAGAGCCTGAGAATGCTTGGTGCCAGGGATATACCGCCGGCAAAGCGGGGCGGATCCCCACGGCCTGACTACCCCGGTCAGGCCCGGCCGCAGGGATCCCTTAGCAATCGCAAACGAATGCGACGCGCTCTTTTAGTGCACAGCCTCTGCGGGCATATGTCGGAAAAATGGCAATATGGAGACTCTGCCGGCGGCAATGCAGCGTGACGACCGGCGGAAGCCGTATCAGCTGCGACGCCGAAGTCATTGTCTCGGCCTGCTTCCTCTGCCAGTATCCGCCGCCAAACCCGGCCGCGTCGGGGAAAATAATCATGGTATTGCAAGACGATGACGTTTGCGTATTCGCGTGATGGCCGAGCTTAGCGTTTCCGTCCAGCCCACCGCCCGGCAGAGGCGTCTGATTCTCGGCGGCCTGTTCGCCAGTATCTTCACCTTTGGTACAGCCTTTGGTGGACTTGTGCCCTGGATGGCGCTGGTGTTACAGGCGCGTGGCACCGACAGTATCTGGATCGGCCTGGTGGCGGCCGGCAATTCCATCGGCGTCGCCTGCGCAGCCCCTTTTGTC
>DATMUQ010000722.1:0-5114 GCA_035563795.1 Terriglobales bacterium
TAAGACGTGACTGTGCGCTCATGCCCAGCCGTACTTCATCGGCCATAACGGCGCCCCGGCTCGAGCGGGCCGCCGCAGATCTGATTGCTGATGGCGATCGTCAGGAAGGCGAGTAACAAGCCGAAAGGCAGGTCGATCAGATAATGCCAGCGCGCCGCCACCGATTCGATGAAGATCCAGGCAAAGGCGACCACGGTGATCGGCGACACCCAGAGCCGCGCCCGTACCGCGTAATAGACCATGACGAACATGGTACCGACATGCAGCGACGGCATCGCCGCTAGCGGATAGGTGAAGAAATGGCCGCCATATTCGGCAATCCAGGCCGCGCCGCCCTGCCGCACCTGCTGGTAGACATCGTACATGCGCAGCTCGGTATGGGTGGCGAGCACGCTGGCGCCATGTTCATAGATGAACGGACCCACGGCCGGCGCGATCAGATAGCTGAGCGGCCCGAGGATCTGCGAAATCAGCAGGCCGAGGAGATTATGGTAATGCCAGCGCCGGTCGCCCAGTGCATGCGACAGGAACGACAGAACGAAAATCGACATATAGCCGGCGAGATACCAGACATCGGCCGCCGGCAGGAACCGGGCGATCCCCTGGCGGATGGCAAAGAACGAGTCCAGCAGCGGCTGCAGCGCCTGGTCGACGGCGTAGTAATCCTGGTCGAAGAGATGCGGATTGATGAGGGGAACCCACATCTTCATGTTGAAATGCACGTAGACGACCAGCACGAACAGGCCGAGCAGCAGGTAATCGTCGACGGCATTGCGCAAGACCTGGCCCCAGGACCGGTGCGAGACGCCGAGTGCCCGCCCGACAAAGGCGGCACCGATCTGCAGCAGCAGATAGCCGATGATGGCGGCGATCAACGGCACCCAGTAGGTCATGCTGACACCCGGCATCTTGCCGAGCATTGGGGCCGTGAAGGGAATGCCTGCGATATATGAGAGGGCGAGGCCGAAACCGCAGAAGCTCATGGCAAGTACCATCGCCCAGGGAATGATCCCCCGCGGCAGAAAGGCTCTTGGCAGGGAAATGCCCGAATATCGTGGAGCAACGGCGGTCGCCGTTACCGGCGCAACCACACCGCGGCTCGCGCCGTCATGCCGGTGCAATACGTGGTCTCCCAAATTAACATCCGTGATCGGAGACGGTGCCGGATCCGTCAGGGGAGCCGCCAGCGCCGATGATCTGTAAAGGAACCGTCTGTTCAGCCGTTTCGCCGCCATGCCACCACGTCACCGACGGGTTAATCAGCATGACATTCAAGGACTTCCTTGCCAAGTTGACGGTAATGGCGGCCAGTAAAAGCAGATATTTGCGGCCGCGGCAATCACCGCGAACAGCCGTCTGGTCGATGTCAAAATCCCGAAAGGTTTTTGACAGGTAGCAGCAATGGTTCAATTGGGCAAATTCTCTGCCGGACCGGCCCGAGGCGATCCATACCCCACTATGATGGCCAGGAAACTGGCCGAATGGGACCGTGTTCCCGCAGCGACCGCGTTTCATGAAATTAATGCTTCTTCAGGTTGCCGGATGCGCCGGGGCCGAGTCGGCGGGGTCTGGCGCTTCAGGCCCGGGACGCGACAATCCGTCGCAGTTGGGAGGTGCCGCCGTGATCGGGCGGGTTACCCTCCTATAACGTCCGGCACTGCCCGATCCTGCCCGTTTTGCCAGAGATGGACGCCTCTGCTATAACCGCCGCGCCGCGTCCCCGTAGCTCAGCAGGATAGAGCAACGGTTTCCTAAACCGCAGGTCGGAGGTTCGAATCCTCTCGGGGACGCCAGTTTACGCCGTCGTTGCCCCGTGGTGCTCGGCAGGCTGCAGAAAATCGCCGGGGTGTTTTCATTGGGCTCGGACGGTCGACCTACTTCAAGCTGGCGAGATAATCTGCAATCGCCTTGACGTCGCTATCCGGCAGCTTGGCCAGATTGGACTGCACCTCGCCCATGCCACCGGCCGACATGTTCTCATAGCCGCCCTCTTCGCCTTCTTTCAGACCGTCGGCAAGATCGCCGGCATCCTTGAAGAGACCACGGCCGATCAGGTTGTGAAGGCTGGGCACCTTGGTGCGGCCATTGGGATGCAGGCCGCCTTCGAGATATTTCGCCTGTTCGGGCACCAGCAGCAGGTCACGCGGCGTATGACATTCGGCGCAATGGCCGGGGCCGTTGACCAGATAGGCGCCGCGATTCCAGCTGGCGCTCTGGCTGGGATCGAGATTCTTGGGATCCTGTGCCGCCTGCGCCGGGCTCGACAGAGCCAGCCGCTTCCACAATCCGACGCCATGACGCACCACCCAGGCCACCGGCACGCCGCTGTCATGACGCGGTGAATTCACCGGCTTGAGGCTCATCAGATAGGCTTTGATGTCAAGGATGTCGTCCGTCGTCATATGCGCATAAGACGTGTAGGGGAAGGCCGGCACATAATTCTCACCGCTCGGCGAGACGCCATGCTTCAGCGCATTGACGAAAGCGACATCGCTCCAGCTACCGATGCCGGTTGCCACATCCGGCGTGATATTCGGCGGATAGAGCGTACCAATCGGCGTTGCCAGCGGCGCACCGCCGGAGGGCAGAGCGGGATCGAATTTGGCGGTATCGCCCGGCTTGTGGCAGGAGATGCAGCCGCCGGCATGAAACAGGATCTCGCCATTGGCCTTGTCGCCGATATGGGCAGGCAGGGCGGCGGCCTCGATCTTTTCCGGCTGGGACAGCCAGAAAGCAATGCCGGCGCCAATGCAGCCGATGGCCAGGACGGTGGCGAAAAGCTTCTTCGTCATCGCGGAAGATCCCGTCTGCTTTGCCTATTTGGCGCGATAGCTGTCATGGCAGCCCTTGCAGCCACCGCCCAGCGTGTCGAAACTCGTCTTGAAGGCGGCGAAATCCTTGCTGTTGGCTAGGGCCAGCGCTGCGTCACGCGCCTTGGTGCGGGCCGCCTCGAAGCCGGCGCGATCGCTCCAGATCTGCGGCAGCGCCTTGTCATCGACGTTCTGCGAGCCCTCGGGGAACAGATCCTTGAACTTGTCGAGATCGGCGGCGATCGCCGTCCCCCGCTTGCTGGCTTCTGCCGCGTCGAACTGGCCGGATTTGGAAATGCCAACCAGCACCTTGAAGGATGCAAGTACATCCTTCATCGCCGCTTGCCGGTCGTCGGACACTGCAGCGACGCTGGTACCGACCCAAACTGTCACCGCCAGGGCAGCAAATGCAGCGGCAGCATGACGCTTTCTCATCATCGGCAATCTCACCCATTTCTCCATCATCAGATCGAACGATATCGACGACGCGAAGCCGCGCCGCACTGCTGGTTGCCTTTGCTCTGTGGCACCAATCCCCCTTTGCCGGCGGCAGCTGCATATGAACCTAGAATCATATGAACATCGCAGGCAAAACAATATTCCCGGCCGCCGGCATTACCTCACGGGCTTCATCTGAACGTCAGTGCGAGGATGTCCAACGCGCGCGGTGCGGCGACACTAGTTGGCGCGACTGTCAGCGAACTGTCCACACATGCAAATCGACGGCATCCGAGCAAGCACGCGACTGATAGTCATTCGCGCATCAAGTGTTGATGTTGTGCGCGCTGCGTTCTGCGATAGCTTCCGTGATGCAAAAAAAATCATCCTGCTATCGGCATTTCCGCGATCGTGCGCCAATGATGTTGCAGCGACGCTAAATCTTTCGACAGGACAGCGGCTGGTCAGAAACTCTCCGGTAACTTGCGGCCCCGCGCATTGCGAGGAGACAGCATGCGCTTTCCGTCGACCAGAAAAACGAAAAGGACTCTTGAATGAATCGCCTTGTAATCGCCGCCGCCGCTGCCTGTTTGTCGATGACAGCGCTTGTTTCCGGCGCCGTCGCCGCCGGCGTCACCGTCAAGAACACCAGCGGGATTGATATCGATCACCTCTATGCCTCGCCCGCCGGCAAGGGTGCGTTTGGCACCGACCTGATGGTCGGCGCGCCAGCCGCATCGCTCGATAACGGCAAGACCTACACGCTCAACAGTCTCAACACAGGTACCTATGATCTGAAGGTGACGGATGACGATGACGGCAAGGATTGCGTCATGCCCAATGTCAGGGTGAAGGCCGGGAAGCCGCTCTCGCTGACCAAGAAGATCGGCGCCAGCTGCAAATAGCGGGCTTCGGCATGCGAGCCGCCCGATCGTGTGGCGGCTCGTATTCTCCTTCACCTCTCCACCGCAAACCCGGTTCGGCCATCTGATAGTGTTCCCTGAGCTGGTTGCCGTTCGCTGTCAATTTCTTGCGAGGGCACCGCTTCTGCGCTGTCCGCTGTTTCACGGATGCGTGACCTGAGCGGTGCTGCGCAACGCGATTGCGGCACATGCAATGCGAAAATCGCGATGATCGCTGCAGTGTCATGCAATTCACGCGCATCACCGGCATTGATGGATGGGCTCGGCGTGCGTGATGCCGCCGTGCATCAATGTCGCAGCTATCTTCAAGGTGATTCACAACTTCTTATGATTCTGGTGCGATGATTTGTGATACCATGATGACCGAGTCGACCGAGTTGGACGTTGCCGTCCGTCGCATCTTGAATCTGGTCGCCGGAAGCACCTTGTGTATCTAGACGGCTTTTCGAAGCAATCACGCGCTGGAGCAGGTGAAGAACACGTCATAAGAAAACGAACTGCGGGGAGAGGGATACCAGCGCGATAACGCGTGGAGGCCTTCATATGGCTGAACGGAAGGACCAAATTGCCGATCTTATCGGCAGAGATCACGCCAACCGTCAGAAGCAGCACTGGCGGGGCACATTTCTAGATTACCTCGAAATGCTGCGCGACAATCCCGGTATCTACAAGCTTGCGCACGCGCATCTTCACGACATCATGATGCAGGCCGGCATCAGCAAGGCCGACGAAGCCGAGACAGCCCGCCAGATGAAGATCTGGGCCGGCGAACCTCCGAAAACCTACGAGTTCTTCAAGAATGACTTCTTCGGCATCGAGGACGTCATCGAAAAGGTCGTGCATTACTTCCATGCCGCAGCCTTGAAGGGCGAGGAAAGCCGCCAGGTGCTCTATCTGATGGGCCCAGTCGGTTCCGGTAAAAGCTCGCTCGCCGAGCGCATCA
>DATMUQ010000723.1:0-7286 GCA_035563795.1 Terriglobales bacterium
GATTGATGTTCAGCGCGGTCGCGGGATTCCGGGCTTTCCTGCGGCACCGTCAGGCCCGCCTCGCCAGCGAGTTTCTCGACCGCGTTGCGGAAGTCGAGCCCATCGCTGTTCATGACGAAGCCGATCACATCGCCATGGGCGCCGCAGCCGAAGCAATGATAGAAGCCCTTGTCCTCGCTGACGGTGAAAGACGGCGATTTCTCGTTGTGGAACGGGCAGAGGCCGCTCGCCTCATGGCCGCGGCGAATCAGCCGGACCTTGCGGCCGACCACATCGGTGATCGAGACCCGCTGCCGCAATTCTTCCAGAAAGGATGGGGGGAAGGCCATCCGGCTACCCCGCTCTCACCCGGCCTTCAACCGAGCTTCTGTTTGACGAGGCCACCGGCCTTGGCGAAATCCATCTGGCCGGCAAAGCGCTCCTTCAGCGCCGCCATCACCTTGCCCATGTCCTTGATCGAGCTGGCACCGAGATCGGCAATCACCTTATCGATGGCGGAAGAGGCCTCGGCTTCGGAGAGCTGCTTCGGCAGATAGCGCTCGATCACGTCGATCTCGCCCTGCTCCTTGTCGACCAGTTCCTGTCGATTGCCCTGCTTGTAGAGGTCGATGCTCTCACGCCGCTGCTTCACCATCTTCTGCAGCATGTCGATGATCCCCGCCTCGTCGATCCCGTCAGCATTGCCCGACGGCCGGGCGGCAATATCGCGGTCCTTCAAGGTGGCGAGCACCATGCGAAGGGTCGAGGTGGTCGCCTGGTCACGCGCCTTCATCGCGGTTTTCACATCGTCATTGAGACGTTGCCGCAGCATCTGTCACTCACTTTCATCAGGGTTAAGCGTCGGAAATTACACTGTTTCCGACCTGCGGGACAACCCAGGCAGATACTTTCCCACCGGTCTTCCCCAGGATCATCCCCAGGAACTTTCATTTTATCCACAGTAAATATTCCTACGGGCAAGCGTGCCCGCTGGATCGAGAACAAAGCGGAATCAGATTGACGCTCCGTCACCCGAAGCGTAGAAGAAGCCCTCAGGACATTTTGTCGTATCTTGTCGTAAAACGTCGTCAACGGAATCCCGCATGCGGCCGGAGCAACAGCAAGTTCTGATCGATTGGGCGCGCGCCGTCGGCCTCACCCAGATGCACGGCCGCAAGGCCATCTATGAGCGCTTCTGCGAACTGGTCGAGCCGCTCGGCCACAAGGTCCCCAGCCTTCCCGCCATCGACAAATGGATCGAGCGCGGCGTCATTCCCTGGCGCTGGCAGATCGTGCTTGGCGATCTGCGACGACAGGTCGAAGGCGACAGCCCGCCCCCAGCCACTGCCGCAGCGCCCGCAGCCCCGACCACGACTTTCCAGCCGATCACGGCCGAACCGCAAACCGAACGGACAAAACCGATGAGCAGCAACGAGACCAGCGCCCCCGCGCCGACCCTGATCAACGGTGACCGGCCTCTGCACACGGCCTTGCTGATCCTGGCCGACGGGACCGTGCTGAAGGGCCGCGGCCTGGGCGCCGCCGGTGCCGCCGTCGGTGAGGTCTGCTTCAACACCTCGATGACCGGCTACCAGGAGATCATGACCGATCCCTCCTATGCCGGGCAGATCATCAACTTCACCTTCCCGCATATCGGCAATGTCGGCGCCAACCCGGAAGATATCGAGACCGTGACCCCGGCCGCCCGTGGCTGCGTGCTCTCCGCCGATATCACCGAGCCCAGCAACTGGCGCGCGGCCCAGCATTTCGATGCCTGGCTGAAGAGTCACAACCTGCCCGGCATCGCCGGCATCGATACCCGCAAGGTGACCCGTCGGATCCGCGACGGTGGCGCCCCCAACGGTGTCGTCATCCACGATCCGGAAGGCCGCTTCGATATCCCGGCATTGATTGCCCAAGCAAAGGCCTGGCCGGGCCTCGACGGCATGGACCTCGCCAAGGACGTGACCTGCCGGCAGACCTATAGCTGGGACGAGAGCACCTGGTCGCTCGGCCGCGGCTATGGCAAGCAGACCGCCCCCAAGCATCGCATCGTCGCCATCGATTACGGCGCCAAGCGCAACATCCTGCGCTGCCTCGCCGCCGCCGGCTGCGCGGTGACGGTGGTGCCGGCGACGGCAACCACCGATGATGTGCTGCGGCATCGGCCGGATGGCGTCTTCCTCTCCAACGGCCCCGGTGATCCGGCGGCCACTGGCGCATATGCCGTGCCGGTCATTCGCGACCTCATCAACCAGGGCCTGCCGGTCTTCGGTATCTGCCTCGGCCACCAGATGCTGGCGCTCGCTTTGGGCGGCAAGACCGAGAAGATGCCGCGGGGCCATCGCGGCGCCAATCATCCGGTCAAGGACCTGACCACTGGCCGGGTCGAGATCACCAGCCAGAATCACGGTTTCCAGGTGATGCCGGAGAGTCTGCCGGCCGAAGTGAAGATCACCCACAAATCGCTGTTCGACGGCTCGGTCGAGGGCCTGGAACTCAGCGGCAAGCCGGTCTTCTCGGTGCAGTACCACCCGGAAGCCTCCCCCGGCCCCGAGGACAGCCACTACCTCTTCGACCGCTTCGTCGAAAAGATCGAACAGCAGAAGGCCGGGGCCTGATCTTGTTGGCAGAGAAGGCATCGCCCCCTCCCCAACCCTCCCCCGATTCGGGGGAGGGAGTGAAGGAGCGTTCGTCTTCAAGAGATAATGCCGCCGCGCCAGCGACTGAGAAAAGGGAGACGAGAAAGCCGAGCTCAAACTCCGAGCCAACCGCTCCCCTCCCCCAGGATGGGGGAGGGTCAGGGAGGGGGCAGGCGCATGAAATGCGCACACAATCTTCGACACTGAAACGCGCCCGTAAGCTGCGGCAGCAAATGACTGACGCTGAGCTGAAGATGTGGTCACTGCTGCGTCGAGGCCAGATCGATGGCTACCGCTTCCGGAAGCAGGTACCGATCGGACCCTATGTTGTCGACTTTGCTTGCCTCAAGAAGCGCCTGATCATCGAGATCGATGGTGGGCAGCATTCCACGCAGAAGGCGCAAGACGATGAGCGAACCCGCGTACTTGAGCAGCTGGGCTACCGTGTCCTGCGCTTCTGGAATAATGACATCCTGACCAATCCCGACGGCGTTCTTACGCGCCTTCATCACGCTTTCTATGAAATGAGTGACGATCATGCCGAAGCGCACAGACATTAAATCCATCATGATCATCGGCGCAGGGCCGATCGTCATCGGCCAGGCCTGCGAATTCGACTACTCGGGCGCCCAGGCCTGCAAGGCTTTGCGCGAGGAAGGCTACCGGGTGATCCTGGTCAATTCCAACCCGGCCACCATCATGACCGACCCGGATCTCGCCGATGCAACTTATATCGAGCCGATCACGCCGGATGTCGTCGCCAAGATCATCGAGAAGGAACGGCCCGATGCTCTGCTGCCCACCATGGGCGGCCAGACGGCGCTGAACACCGCACTGGCGCTGCACAAATCCGGCAAGCTCACCGAGCTTGGCGTCGAGATGATCGGCGCCAATGCCAAGGCGATCGACATGGCGGAAGACCGCTTGCTGTTCCGCCAGGCCATGGACCGCATCGGCCTTTCCAGCCCGCGCGGCGATCTCGTCTCCACCCTGGAAGAAGCGCTGGATGTGCTCGCCATGGTCGGCCTCCCCGCCATCATCCGTCCCTCCTTCACGCTCGGCGGCACCGGTGGTGGCATCGCCAATAACCGCGAGGAATTCATCCGCATCGTCGAAGGCGGCATCAAGGCCTCGCCCGTCGGCGAAGTCCTAGTCGAGGAATCCGTCCTCGGCTGGAAGGAATATGAGATGGAGGTTGTGCGCGACCGCGCCGATAACTGCATCATCATCTGCTCGATCGAGAATATCGACCCGATGGGTGTGCATACCGGGGATTCCATCACCGTTGCGCCGGCGCTCACGCTGACCGACAAGGAATATCAGCTGATGCGCAACGCCTCGATCGCGGTGCTGCGCGAGATCGGCGTCGATACCGGCGGCTCCAATGTGCAGTTCGCCGTGCATCCGGAAACTGGCCGCCTGATCGTCATCGAAATGAATCCGCGCGTCTCGCGATCCTCGGCCCTGGCGTCGAAGGCAACCGGCTTCCCGATCGCCAAGGTCGCCGCCAAGCTTGCCTGCGGCTATACGCTGGACGAACTCAACAACGACATCACCAAGGTGACGCCGGCTTCTTTCGAGCCGACCATCGATTACGTGGTCACCAAGATGCCGCGCTTCACCTTCGAGAAGTTCCCCGGCGCCGAACCCATTCTCTCGACCTCGATGAAATCAGTGGGCGAAGCCATGGCGATCGGTCGTTCCTTCGCGGAATCGGTACAGAAGGCCCTGCGTTCGATGGAGACCGGCCTCACCGGCTTTGACGAAGTTGAGCTGCCGGACGACAAGAATGAGATCCGCGCCCAGCTCGCCAAGGCGACGCCCGACCGCCTGCTGGTGATCGCCGAGGCCCTGCGCCGCGGCTTCTCCGTCGAGGATATTTGCGCCATCAGCAAATACGACCCCTGGTTCGTGCGCCAGATCGCCCATATCATCGAGGCGGAGGCGGTGATCCGCCATGACGGCCTGCCGAATACCCGGGCCGAGATGCTGCGCCTCAAGAAGCTGGGCTTCTCTGATGCGCGGCTCGCCAAGCTGGTCGGCCGCAAGCCGGCCGAGGTGACGGCGCATCGCCACAAGCTCGATGTCCGCCCGGTCTATAAGCGCATCGATACCTGTGCCGCCGAATTCGCCTCGGCAACACCCTATATGTATTCCTGCTATGAAGGCGACGGGATCGAAGCAGCGGAATGCGAAGCCGATCCCAGCGGCCGCAACAAGGTGATGATCCTCGGCGGCGGGCCGAACCGCATCGGCCAGGGCATCGAATTCGACTATTGCTGCGTCCATGCCGCCTATGCGCTGAAGGAAGCGGGCCATGAGACCATCATGGTCAATTGCAACCCTGAGACGGTCTCGACCGATTACGACACTTCCGACCGGCTCTATTTCGAGCCGTTGACGGCGGAAGACGTGATCGAGATCGCCCGCGTCGAACAGCGCAAGGGCAAGCTGCTCGGCGTCATCGTGCAGTTCGGCGGCCAGACACCGCTGAAGCTCGCCCATGCGCTGGAACAGGCTGGCATCCCCATCCTCGGCACCTCGCCGGATGCGATCGATCTCGCCGAGGATCGCGAGCGTTTCCAGAAACTGCTGCACAAGCTGGAGCTGCGCCAGCCGGCCAATGGCACGGCGCGCTCTTCGGAAGAAGCCGAGCAGATTGCTGACCGGATCGGCTATCCCGTGGTCATCCGCCCGTCCTATGTGCTGGGCGGCCGCGCCATGGAGATCGTCCATGAGCCGGCCGGTCTGCGGCGCTATATGCGCAAGGCGGTGCAGGTCTCCGGCGATAATCCAGTCCTCATTGATTCTTACCTACAAGACGCGATCGAGGTCGATGTCGATGCGCTCTGCGACGGCGAGAATGTGCATGTCGCCGGCATCATGGAACATATCGAAGAAGCCGGCATTCATTCCGGCGACAGCGCCTGTGCGCTGCCGCCGCATACTCTGCCGCTGGTGGTGATCGCCGAGATCCGCCGCCAGTCGGAAGCACTTGCTCGCGGCCTCAATGTCGTCGGCCTGATGAATGTACAGTTTGCCGTCAAAGGCACCGACATCTATGTGCTGGAGGTCAATCCGCGCGCCAGCCGCACGGTGCCCTTCGTTGCCAAGGCGACCGGCACGCCGATCGCGAAGATCGCCGCCCGCGTCATGGCCGGCGAGAAGCTCGGCGCTTTCGACCTCAATGCCCGGGCGCGACATCATGTCGCCGTCAAGGAAGCCGTCTTCCCCTTCGCCCGTTTCCCCGGCGTCGACATCATCCTCGGCCCGGAAATGAAATCGACCGGCGAAGTCATGGGCCTCGATGCCGATTTCCCCCGTGCCTTCCTGAAGGCGCAGATGGGTGCCGGCCTGATGCTGCCGAGGAGCGGCAGCGTCTTCATCTCGGTCAAGGACAAGGATAAGGCCGCGATCATCCCGGCGGTGAAGAAGCTGCTGGAAATGGGCTTCGACGTGCTGGCAACCCCTGGCACATCGGCCTTCCTGCGCAACCAGGGCCTGGCTGTCCGCGCCATCAACAAGGTGCACCAGGGTGGACCGCACATTGTCGAGGCGATGCAGCGCGGCGAGATCAAGCTGGTGCTCAATACTGTTGCCGGGGCGAAGGCGATCGAGGACAGTTTTGACATCCGCCGGACGGCGCTGATGGGCAGCATCCCCTATTACACCACCCTGTCAGGGATCCTGGCAGCGGTGGAGGCGATCGGGGCACTCGCCAGTGGGGACCTTGAAGTTGCCCCGCTTCAGTCGTACTTTAAACAGGCGTCCTGAGAGCCAGGACTGCCAGTGCAGCCGGGACGGGCTGCCAAAGCATTGAAAGCCCGCCCTTTTTTGGCCCCGCCGGGCGATGTTTCCGCTTCCCCTGGGAAGTTCGAAGCCGCCTGAGGGGTGTATTTTGCTGTTTTGGGTAAGAAAACATGTCGAAGATCCCAATGACGGCGGAAGGTTTTGTCCGTCTGGAAGAGGAATTGAAGCACCTCAAGGGAAGTGAGCGCCCGGCCATCATCCGTGCGATCGCCGAAGCCCGCGAGCATGGCGATCTCAGCGAAAACGCTGAATACCACGCCGCCCGCGAGCGCCAGAGTTTCATCGAAGGCCGGGTCATGGAGCTGGAAGATAAGATCAGCCGGGCCGAGATCATCGATGTCTCGAAACTTTCCGGCAAGCAGGTCAAGTTCGGTGCCACGGTGACGGTGATCGACGAGGATACCGACGAGAAGACCGTCTATCAGATCGTCGGCGAGGACGAGGCCGACATCAAGGCAAAGCGCCTCGCCATCACGGCGCCGCTCGCGCGCGCCTTGGTTGGCAAGTCGGTCGGCGATTCCGTCGAGGTGACGACACCGGGCGGTTCCAAGAGCTACGAGATCACCAAGGTGGTCTTTAAATAACCGCCATCTGTCTTTCGCGAGAAAGGCCGGCCGTCACTGCCGGCCTTTTTCTTTGCCGCCCCTCTGTCTTTTGCCACTCTATCCATCAGCGGCCCAGCCGCGCATGAGCCCCAACATGTCCGACATTGAAATTCATGACGTGCAGATCGACAAGGTCGTGATCCGCACCGCCAGTCCGGCCGATCACGCCTTCATCCGCGCGCAGGCACCACGTTTGACCGAGATCGCCCAGCTGCCCGGCCGGCCGAAAGCCGCCATCGAGGCCTTTCAG
>DATMUQ010000724.1:0-5453 GCA_035563795.1 Terriglobales bacterium
CCACCCCGATCGACGCAGGCGAGCAGCCAGTCGACTAGGCACATGCGTATCAGGACCGGTCTGCCAGCGCGCACCCACCGCAAATATCGGCCGGAAACCCGGCAATGATCGAGCGCGGCACGGCGCGGGGCAGCATCTCGCTTCAGGTCAGGAACGGCATTTTCTGGGTCAAGGTGCTGCAGGACCCGCGGGGATCTGACCTGGTGGCGGCCTTCCAGGAAGCCCGGCGCAGCCGCCTTCTAGTGGGCCCGATGCCGACCGTCGTCGACATGCTCGACTATAACGGCAGCATCGACTGGTGGGCGATCGGTGCCATTCGCGACATGACCCCCTGGGAGAGGCAGCGCCGCCAGGGCGAGGATGAGAGCAACCCAACGCTGGCGCGCTGTGCCTATGTCTCCCGCGACATGCTGCTGGCGCCGGTCATCAAGATCATCTGCGACCTCTTCGGCCGCTCACGCCACCGCCAGTTCCGGGATGCGGAGCAGGCCGTGCTCTGGGTGCTGCAGCCGGAGGCGCCGCCGCCCGGCCATGCCATCCTGGACGACGACTGACAAGGCGTCCCTGCCGCGCCGGCCCGCAGCGCGCCTGGACGCCGGCGGCAATGTGACAGCGATACGAGTCAAATTCATCGTCCAGGCCCCTCTGACTGCATAATAATTCTGTCATGGGGGTTAAGATCGAAAGCAAATCCTAAGGTTTCGACCTTATCTATTGCCCCAAGCCAAGACGGCAACATCGCCGCGCAGGCGCACCTAAAACTGACCCGACAGTCTTCGGGAACGGTTTGGTTGCTCCAGCGCGGCGATTTTTTCTTGGTCACGCTTTTGTGTTGGGCCTTTGCCGGAGACTGCGATGCTCCGGCCCGTGTAAAGAGTGGAGGGTGCCATGTCGGATCGTGTCCTGAAGTTCCTCGAAGAAACCCAGCCGGCGACGCCGTGCCTCGTGGTCGATCTCGACATCGTCGAACGGAAGTATCAGGGGCTGACCCAGAGCTTGCCGCTGGCGGAAGTGTTCTATGCCGTGAAAGCCAATCCGGCCCCCGAAGTGCTCGGCCGCCTCGCCAAGCTTGGCGCCAGCTTCGATACAGCTTCCTCCGGTGAAATCCGCGCGGTCATGGCCCATGGCGTGCCGGCCGAGAAGATCTCCTTCGGCAACACCATCAAGAAGGCCGCCGACATCGCCTGGGCGCATCAGCAGGGCGTGAAGCTCTATGCCTTCGACAGCGAAGCCGAGCTGGAGAAGCTCGCGGCGCATGCGCCGGGTGCGCAGGTGTTCTGCCGCATCCTGGTCGAGGCCGAGGGCGCCTTGTGGCCGCTCAACCGCAAATTCGGCTGCGTGCCGGATATGGCGGCGGATCTCCTCGCCGAGGCGGCCAAGCTCGGCCTGCAGCCTTATGGCATCTCCTTCCATGTCGGCTCGCAGCAGCTCGACGCCACCCAGTGGGAGCGCCCGGTGGCGGCTGCCAAGGTGGTGTTCGACAAGCTGGCGGAGCAGGGCATCGAGCTAAAGATGATCGATCTCGGCGGCGGCTTCCCGGCCCATTACACGACTGGCGGCAAGGGCATCGAGGCCTATGGCGATGCCATCATGACCTCGATCACCAAGCATTTCGGCAACCGCCTGCCGCGCATCATCGTCGAGCCGGGCCGCTACATGGTCGGCGATGCCGGCGTGCTGGAAGCCGAGGTCGTGCTGATTTCACGCAAGTCGTACAATGCCGATGACCGTCGCTGGGTCTATCTCGATATCGGCCGCTTCGGTGGCCTGGCCGAGACCGAAGGCGAGGCGATCCGCTATCGCATTGAGACCAGCCGCGCCATCGACGGCGACAAGCAGCCGGTGGTGCTGGCGGGCCCGACCTGTGATTCCGCCGACATCCTGTATGACAAGGCGCGCTATGAAATGCCGATGGATCTGAAGATCGGTGACCGGGTGCGGATCTTCTCGGCCGGCGCCTATACCACCACCTATTCGGCGGTGAACTTCAACGGCTTCGAGCCGCTGAAAGCATACTACATCTGATCGGATCGCTCTTGATGCGATGAAGACAGCCGCCGGTTTGACCACCGGCGGCTGTTTTCTTTTGCCGTTCAGGCGCTTTGTTCACGGTAAATCTACCGGACTTTCCATTCTTCGCCACCGGGTGCGACCGCTTAGACTTTGCGCGAGCAGGGCATTTCTGCTATCCGCAATAGTTGAGGGCCGTGGTCGTTTGATGCTGCGGCCGCGGAGAAAAGTGCGTCATGGCGAGCGCCACAGATTGGGTCAGCACCACGCGAGAGGGGACGGAAGCGATCTGGTCCCTGCGGGGTGACTGGACGATCCACAATGCGCAGGCAATCGATCGGCAGCTGCAGGGGCAGATCAAGTTGAACGGCAAGGATGCCGGACAGCCCCGCAAGATCGACCTCGATCTCAGCAATCTGGCGAGCCTGGATTCAGCCGGCGCCTGGCTGCTGACGCGGCTGGCACGGGACTGCCGCGCGGCGGGAACGGAAGTCGGCCTGTTGCATATTCAGCCGCGCATGCAGGGCCTGCTGCAGCGGGTCATCGATGCGGCGCCCGACAACAAGGCACCGGAACCGCCGCGCCGCAATCTCGGCGATTGGGTGGCGCAGATCGGCAAGGCGGTCATCGATATCGGCGACCAGACGCTGGATCTCCTCGCCTTCTTCGGGGCGCTGGCCCAGGTGACGATGCGGGCAATCGTCCGGCCGCGGCATCTGCGCATGAATTCGATCGTCAGCCATATCGAGCAGACCGGCCTCAACGCCATGCCGATTGTCGGCCTCATCTCCTTCCTGGTGGGCGTGGTGCTGGCCTATCAGGGCGCCGATCAGCTGGCCCGTTTCGGCGCCCAGGTCTTCACCGTCAACATGGTCGGCATTTCGGTCCTGCGCGAGATGGGCATCCTGCTGACGGCGATCGTGGTGGCCGGCCGCTCCGGCTCGGCTTTCACGGCCCAGATCGGCACCATGAAGGTCAATGAGGAGGTCGATGCCCTGGAAACCATGGGCCTCAACCCCATTGAGGTCTTGGTCCTGCCGCGGGTGCTGGCGCTGGTGATCAGCCTGCCGCTGCTGACCTTCTTTGCCGATATCATGGGCCTGCTGGGCGGTGGGCTGATGTGCGTGCTGCTGGTCGATATGAGCTTCCAGCAATATCTGATGCTGCTGCGCCAGGCGATTACCGTCTCGCAATTCGGCGTTGGCATGATCAAGGCGCCGGTCTTCGCCCTCCTGATCGCACTGATCGGCTGCTTCGAGGGCATGCGGGTGACCGGCAGTGCCGAAAGCGTCGGCAAGCTGACGACGAAATCGGTGGTCGAAGGTATCTTCCTGGTGATCGTCTTCGACGCCTTCTTCTCGATCCTGTTCTCGATGCTGGGGGTCTGAGATGAGCGCCGACCCCGTCAATGGTCAGAATGCGGTTGTGCCCGCGCCGGTGCTGGGCTCCACCTTGCCCGGCCCGCGCGAGGAGATGGCGGTTTCCATCCGTGGCCTGGTCAATCGCTTCGGCAAGCAGGTGGTGCATGACGGCCTCGATCTCGACGTCAAGCGCGGCGAGGTGATGGGAATTGTTGGCGGATCCGGCACCGGCAAATCGGTGCTGCTGCGTACCATCCTCGGCCTCAACAAGCCGGCCGAAGGCGACATCATGCTGCTGGGGCAACGCGCCAGCGATCTCAATGAAGCCCAGTGGCAGCGTGTCCAGGCCCGCTGCGGTGTGCTCTATCAAAGCGGTGCCTTGTTCAGTTCGCTGACCGTGGCGGAAAATATCCAGGCGCCGATGCGCGAACATAGCGACCTCAGCACTGATCTGATGGATGAGCTGGCAGCCTTGAAGATCCAGCTGGTTGGCCTGCCGCTCAGCGCCGGCGACAAATATCCCTCGCAGCTGTCGGGCGGCATGAAGAAGCGTGCCGGTCTGGCGCGCGCCTTGGCGCTTGATCCGGAGATCATCTTCCTCGACGAGCCGACAGCGGGGCTCGATCCGATCGGTGCCAGCGATTTCGACCAGCTCATTCTCAGTCTGCAGCGCAGCCTCGGCATCACCGTCGTCATGGTGACGCATGACCTGGACAGCCTGGTGGCGATCTGCGACCGTATCGCCGTGCTCCTGGACAAGAAGATCCGGGTCGGCACCATGGCGGAACTGATGCAGGATCCGCATCCCTGGATGCAGGAATATTTCCACGGACCGCGCGCCAGAGCGGCCGGGATGGGGGCTGCCGGCATGGCAGCCGCTGACCGGCGCTCAGGCACGGATGCGGCAGAGCGAGGCTAGGCAGATGGAAACACGCGCAAAACACATCACGGTCGGCCTGTTCGTGCTGCTGGTCATTCTCGGCATTGCCGGCTTCTGCCTGTGGGCGGCCAATGTGCAGACCAAGCAGGATTACTCCGGCTATTTCATTCGCTTCAGCGGCTCGGTGGCGCAGCTGCGGATCGACAGCTCCGTTCTGTTCGGCGGCATCCCGGTGGGGAGGGTGACGGATGTCCGCATCGACCCTGACAACTCGGAGCTCGCGCGGGTCGACATTTCGGTGCGCAATGGCACGCCGATCCGCCAGGACAGCAAGGCATCGATGGAGATCCAGGGCCTCGCCGGCGGTGTTGCGCTGCAAATCACGCGCGGCAGCCGTGACGCGGCTCTGCTGCAGCCCGGGCAGGAGATCAGATCTTCGGTCTCGCCCTTGGAGCGTCTGACGCAGAAGCTGCCGAATCTGTTGGACCAGGCGTCGAATGTTGCCGATCGGTTGAACAACATGCTGAGCGACGACAATCAGAAAGCCTTTACCGACGCGATCCAGAACCTGCAGCAGCTCAGCGCCAATCTCAACAAGGCGACCGAGCATGTGCCCGACGTCGTCAACACCACGCAGCAGACGATGCAGAACCTCGCCAATGCCAGCGATGCCTTCCAGAAGCTGGCGGTGCAGCTGCAGGGCACGGTTGGCAATGTGCAGGGCAATGTCCAGCACACCACCGAGGACATCTCCAAGGCGGCGCAGAATTTCGCCGAGGCGGCCAACCGCCTGACGGCAATGCTTGATGAAAACCGCGCGCCGCTGAAGCAGTTCACCGGCTCGGCCCTCTACCAGACGACGGAGCTGGTCAGCGATCTACGCCAGCTGGTCGCATCGATGTCGCGTATTGCACAACAGATCGAACGCGATCCCGCGCGCTTCCTGCTCGGCGATCGCAACAAGGGCGTGGAGGCTAAATGATCATGCGGGACTCAATCGCGCGTCGGCGCTTGTTGCGCGCGGGTGCCGGCCTGGGGCTGGCGGCCATCCTTCCGGGCATGATGAGCGTCTCCGGCTGCACGGTGCTGAACAACGTCAATACGCCGACGCCGCTCTATGATCTGAAGCCCGAGGTGGACTTGCCGGCGGGATTGCCGAAGGTGCAGTGGCAGCTGGTGGTGGCGCAACCCAATACCAGCGC
>DATMUQ010000725.1:0-3552 GCA_035563795.1 Terriglobales bacterium
GGCAAGCCGCTCGCCTTCAACGGCTCCGGCCGCTCGCCGGCCGCGGCGAAGCTCGATTGGTATCTGCAAAAAGGCTTCACGGCGGTACCGACCTATGGGCCGCATGCCGTCACCGTGCCGGGCGCCATCGACGCCTGGTGCCGCCTGCATGCCGATCACGGCCGCAAGAATTTCGCCGAGATCCTGGCACCCGCCATCCATTATGCCGAGAACGGCTATGTGGTGCATGACCGGGTCGCCAGTGACTGGCACGAAACTGCCGAGCAGCTGGCACAGGACGCCAATGCCAAGCGCATCCTCCTGCCCGGTGGCAAGGCCCCCCAGGCCGGCGACGTCCATCGCCAGCCGGAACTCGCCGAGACCTTGAAAACCATTGCCAAGGAAGGCCGCGCCGGATTCTATGACGGCCGTGTCGCCGCCGACATGGTCGATTACCTGAAGAGCCTCGGCGGGTTGCACGAGCTCAGCGATTTTGCCGCCACCAAGGGCGACTATGTCGAGCCGGTCACCAGCAACTATCGCGGTGTCGATCTCTTCCAGCTGCCGCCCAACAATCAGGGCCTCACCGCCTTGCTCATGCTGAACATTCTTGGCGGTTTTGATCTTGGCGCGCTCGATCCCCTGAGTGCCGAGCGCCTGCATCTCGAAGTCGAGGCCGGCCGCCTCGCCTATCGCGACCGCGACGCCTTCATCGCCGATCCGGAGCAGGTCAAGGTGCCGGTCGAGAAACTCCTCTCCAAGGATTACGCGGCGAAGCTCACCGCCCGCATCCAGCGCGACCGCGCCGCCACCGATCTGCCGCCGCCGCTGATGCAGGGCTCCGACACGGTCTATCTGTCGGTGGTCGATCGCGACCGCAATGCCGTCAGCTTCATCAACTCGACCTATTACTCCTTCGGCAGCGGCCTGGTCAGCCCGAAGACCGGCGTCGTGCTGCAGAATCGCGGCTCCAGCTTCAAGCTCGATGCCAAGCATCCCAATTGCATCGCGCCCAACAAGCGACCGATGCACACGATCATGCCGGGCTTCGCCATGAAGGACGGCAAGGCATTGATGCCCTATGGCGTCATGGGCGGCGATTACCAGCCCTTCGGCCATGTGCATTTCCTGACCAATGTGCTGGATTTCGGCCTCGATCCGCAGGCTGCCCTCGATCAGGCGCGCGTCTTCTATAGCGGTGGCCGGGTGCAGGTCGAACGCTCGGTAGCAGCCGCCAGCATTGCCGGGTTGCAGGCGCGCGGCCATGCCGTCGAGGTCTCGCCGGAACCGCTCGGCGGCGGCCAGGCGATCCGTATCGACTGGCAGAAAGGCACGCTGACCGGCGGCTCGGACCCCCGCAAGGATGGCTGCGCCATGGGTTATTGATAGAGACTATTAAACGGGGGATTTCTGGCGGGGCTCCGGCCCCGTCATTCCACGATCGAACAATGAAGTATCTGCAATGACCTTATCCGATGTCTTCAAACGCCTGCGGGTCGATCCCTATATCGCCGCCATCGTCTTGATGGTGGTGCTGGCTTCGATCATTCCCGCGCGCGGTGTCGCCGCGACGGCGATGAGCGGCCTCACCTATGCCGCCATCGCTCTGTTGTTCTTCCTTTACGGCGCGCGGCTGCCGGTCGAGACCATCATCCAGGGCCTCACCCATTGGCGCCTGCAGCTGACGGTCTTCGTCAGTACCTTTGTTCTGTTTCCGATTCTCGGCCTTGGCTTCAGCCATCTCTTCCAGCCGCTGCTGGGAACATCCCTCTCAACTGGACTGCTCTTTTTGTGCCTGCTGCCATCCACCGTGCAGTCATCGATCGCCTTCACCTCGATCGCCCGCGGCAATGTCGCCGCAGCGCTTTGCAGCGCCTCGATCTCCAACCTGCTCGGCATTTTCATCTCGCCGCTGCTGGTGGCAGTGCTGCTCTCGACCCATGGCGGCGGCATCTCGGTCTCATCGATCAAGGACATCGTGCTGCAATTACTGGTGCCGTTCCTGGCCGGCCAGATCCTGCGCCCGTGGCTGAAGGCCTTCGTCACCAAGCACAAGTTCCTGCTCAGCTTCGTCGACCGCGGCTCGATCCTGCTGGTCGTCTACACCGCTTTCAGCGAAGGCGTCGTCAACGGCATCTGGACCCAGATCGATATCCAGAGCCTGATCCTGCTGCTGGTCGCCAATCTGATCCTGCTCGTCGTCGTCCTGTGCATCACCACCATTGTCAGCCGCCGCTTCGGCTTCTCCAAGGAAGACGAGATCGCCATCGTCTTCTGCGGCTCGAAGAAGAGCCTCGCCAGCGGCATCCCGATCGCCAATGTGCTGTTCCCGGCGCATCTGGTCGGACTCATGGTGCTGCCGCTGATGCTGTTCCACCAGGTCCAGCTGATGGCCTGTGCCACCCTTGCTCGGCGCTACGCGAAGCGCCCGGAGACGCCTCACAGCACGGCCGAGCCCACCTTAGGCACCCAACCAACCTCTCAGCAGCCACAGGAGCCATGACGGTTGTGCGATCGACAGGGTGGGCCGCTTGAGCGCAACACAACCTTGTCGATCACAACCACGTCGGCCGCATTGGCCGAGCGTCAGAAGGTGATCTTCCAGGCACCGTCCTGGCCCTGGCAGTAGGGCACTTCATAAGTTGACTTGCTGCCCTTGCTGAAGCGCTGTTCCAGCTCAACGCAATGGCCGGCCTCGCCGTCCCAGGCCCGTAGCACCCGCACCTGGCCACTGCGGCCGCTCTCGGCCGATTTCCACACCACCACCGTGCCCGGCTTCGCGGCTTCCAGCGCCTGTTCGAAAGCAGCACTGATCTGGCCGATTTCATCTTGGCTGAGATGCTCGGCCTGGGGGAAAGGATCGGCGAGGCTAGCCGCCTGGGCGGAGCCGGCGCCAAGGCCCAGCAGCATCAGACCAGCCAGCCCCAAAGAGATCTTCGCCCTGTGCCCAACCGGCGCAATGCCGCGATACACGTAATTTGCTATTTTCATTTCGTTCTCCAAACGTAAAAATTGAACATTCGGACTATACGCTTGCTGCAGAACAAAGCAAGAATAGGATGCATCAATAAATTGTTATGCGATCTATAGGTGTATATATATGGGCAACATGAGAACGCCTGCCGGAGCGGCATAGCGGTTTCCGCACGTGCGCTTCAGGCGAAGGAGGGAATCAGCTTGAGGATTTCGGCGACGATCTCGGCCGGCGTAGGGACCGCGGAAACGGCAACCGCCCGTTCTTCCGGGCCCGGCTCTTCCAAAGCGGCGAACTGACTGTCCAGCAGATTAACCGGCATGAAATGGCCGAGCCGCTTGACCAGACGTTCGCGAATGAGATCCGGTGTGCCCTTGAGGTAGATGAAGCGCGCTTCCGGGCAATGGGCCACGAGGCGGGCCCGATACTGCTGCTTCAGGGCCGAGCAGGTGACGAGCCCGGACATTCCCGAGGCATGCCAGGCCGCGAGGTGCCCGGCAATCGCATCCAACCAAGGCCGCCGGTCGGCATCAGTCAAGGGAATGCCAGCGCGCATCTTGGCGATATTGGCCAGCGAATGAAACTCGTCCCCCTCCAGC
>DATMUQ010000726.1:0-3217 GCA_035563795.1 Terriglobales bacterium
TGACCGGGTCGGCGCGACCGATCACCCGGTCGCCGACCCGCCAGCCAGTGACCGACGCGCCGACCCGCTCGATCGTGCCGGAGAGATCCGTGCCGAGCACATAGGGAAAGCCGAGCGGAAAATAGCCGGCAAGGCCACCGCCGATCAACTTCACATCGAGTGGATTGACGCTGGCGGCAGTGACGCGGACCAGCACGTCGTGATCGCCCATGTGCGGCGCGGCGATCTCGTCCAGGGTGACGGCATCCACCGCACCATAGGCATGCAAGCGGGCGGCCTTCATTGCGCATCTCCGGCAGGCCAGGCGCCGACCTGATGCAGGAAGCCGAACCAGTCCTCGAGATGCCAGGTATGGGTGAGCCTGCCGTCCCGCAGGTGATGGAATTCGTGGATCGCCATGCTGATCGTGCGGCCGGTCGGCGCGATGCCGAACCACGCGCCGCGATGCGTCCCGGTGATGAGCGCCCGCACCGCCACCCGCTCAGCCGTGCCGATCATTTCATGGATGGTGATGCGGATATCCGGGAAGGCCGCAGCAAAAGCCCGGATCAGCGGCTTCAGCCCATCCGGCCCCGGGCCCTGGCCGGGCGCCAGGGGAATATCCTGCCAGTCCGGCATGCAGACCGTATCGAGCAGATCCGGCTGCTGGTCGCTGAAGGCGCGGTAGAAGGTCTCAAGCGTGCGGCGTGTCGCGGCTGGCACCGTGCCGGGGCCGCTTCCGTCAGGGCCGGCGGATGGAACGTGGGTGGTTGTCTGCATGGCTTTCCTCGCTGATGTCTCCGGCGAAAATTGCCGGTCAGGGGAAAGCTAGGGAGGAAAGCATTATCTTTGAAATCGATGATTGATATATGGCATCATCCATTACATGGATTTACACGGCATCGATCTCAATCTGCTGGTGGCCTTCGACGCGCTGATGGCGGAACGCCATGTCACGCGTGCGGGCGCCCGCATCGGCCGCACCCAGCCAGCGATGAGCGCCGCCCTCGCCCGCTTGCGTGCCCTGCTGAAGGATGAATTGTTCGTGCGGGGAGCCAAGGGCCTGCAGCCGACGCCGCGGGCTTTGGATCTCGCCGAGCCCCTATCGCGGGCGCTGACGCAGATCCAGCAGAGCCTCTCGTTCACCCAGACCTTTATGCCGGCGACCTCAACCGCCAGCTTTGCCCTGGCGCTGACCGAACATCCGGCCCATGTCCTGTTGCCCCGGCTCCTCGCTGCCTTGCAGAAAAAGGCCCCTGGCATCACGCTCAAGGTGCATGGCTATACGGCGCGCGACGATGCGATCGAGATGCTGGATGCCGGCGAGGCGGATATGGCGATCGGCGTGCCGCCGGCACCGGCCGGGCGCATTCTATTTCGGCCGCTTTTCGAGGAAAGCTTCATCTGTATCTTGCGCAAGGATCACCCGGCGACACGCGGCAAACTCGATCTGCGCCGCTTCCTGCAGCTGACACATCTATTGGTATCGCCGGAAAACGAGCGTTTTGGCCTGGTCGACGCAGCATTGGCCAAGCTGGGGCACCGTCGGCGCCTCGGCCTCACGTTGCCGCAAATGTATGCGGCCCCGGCCCTTGTTGCGCAATCCGACATGATCGCGACGGTGATGACCGGTGTGGCAACGGCCTCCGGCCATGCCGCGGCACTGAAGCTACTGCCGCCACCGATCGCCATCGCAGCCGTGCCTTTCACCTTGGCCTGGCACCGGCGCAATGACGCGCACCCGGCGCAAGCCTGGCTGCGTGATCACATCGCCACCGAGGCCCGGGCTCTCAACAAACCTGCGCTCAACAAACCGTTGGCGCGCCAGCCGCGGCGGCGAAGCTGAGTCTCACCCCGCGTAGCGGTATTTCGGCATCCAGTCTTCCGATCCTTCCGGGAACATGTCGAGGATATGCCAGACGCTGCAGAAATCGTCGCCGGGCCGGAAGCCGGTATCCGAGACCCGCAGGATATCGCTGTCCTTGCGCTTGAAGACCGAGAGGCCCGGCGACATCTTGCCGCCGTCGCGGATATAGCCCATATCGGCCGCGAAGCTGGTGCCCTGATGCGAGACCATCGGGAAGCGCCAGCCGCGATCGGCGGCGAAACGCTGCTGCTTCAAGGGCTCGTCCGGCGAGGAAACGACGAAGGAGGCCCGGTCCTGCAGATGCGGATAGACGCCGTTGAAGCCGTCGGCCCACATGGTGCAGGCAACACAGCCCGTTCCCATATTGTGGACGAGGATCAGCGTCTCCTTGTCGCCGAACAGGCTGGAGAGCCGCACCTTGCCCTGGACGGTGGCGAATTCATAATCCGTCACCTTCTCCGGCGTCACCTGGGACTGGACTTCGCGCATCTTCCGGCGCAACTCGGCGATCTGCTGGCGATAGGCTGCGAGCTTGGCCGCATCATCGCGATAGCTCATGGCTTGCGCTCCTTCCTTGATCGTTTCCGGCTTATGGGTGCCGGATCCGCAGCAGCTGCTCATGCTGCACCATATTGATCATTGTAGCGTACCCAGGACATCGCGTGAGGCAAGCCCTCTTCATCGCGGCCCTTCGGGACCATATCGAGGCATTGATAGGTGGCGTTCACCAACTCGATACCGCGGCCATAGGTCGAATAGGTGTGATAGATGGCGCCATCCTTATCCTTGAAGAACACGCTGATGCCCGGGAGATCCGTCATCTGCATCTTGAGCGGCCGGTAATTGTAGACCCCGCTGCTTGCAGCCAGATCCTCGGGATGGAAGGAGACATTGAAGTCGTAATTGAAATCGCCATCGCCTGACGAGACCCAGGGGAAGCTCCAGCCGAGACGCTTGGCGAAACCCTGCAGCTTGGCCAGTGGCGCCCGGGAGATCGCCGTCATGGTAACATCGCGGGCGGCAAGATGCGGTGCCAGGCCGTTGAAATGATCGGCCCAGAAAGAGCAGCTCTTGCAGCCGCTCTCCCAATCCGGCGCGAACATGAAATGATAGACGACGAGCTGGCTCTTCCCGCCGAAGAGATCGCCCAGGCTCTGCCGCCCCTGCGGGGTCTCGAAACTGTAGTCCTTGGTGATCTTCACCCAGGGGAGATCGCGGCGTGACTGGCTGAGCGCGTCACGCATCTCGGTGAATTCCTTTTCCTTGGCGAGCAGCTCTCGCCGGGCGGAGAGCCATTCCTGCTGCGAGACGATGCGATGATCGGTCATGATATCTTCCTCCAAGTCGATGTTTTCAGGGACAGGGTTGTTA
>DATMUQ010000727.1:0-9496 GCA_035563795.1 Terriglobales bacterium
ATCAGGCCGATGACATTGATGTCGAGCGAGGTATAGCGCGCGATCATCGACAGCAGCACCGATTTGCCGACACCGGATGCCGCAAAGATACCCATGCGCTGGCCGAGGCAGCAGGTGGTGAAGGTGTTGAGCGAGCGGACACCGAGATCGATCTTGCCGCCGACGCGTGAGCGCGCATGGGCCGGCGGCGGATTGGCGCGAATGCGGCAAGCGATATTGCCGGTCGGCAACGGCCCCTTGCCGTCGATCGGCTCACCGAAAGCATTGATGACACGGCCGAGCCAGGCTTCCGTCGGCCGCACCACCGGATCGGTCTCGACGATGATCGCCTTGCTGCCGAGCCCCACACCTTCCAGCGACCCATAGGCCATCGCCAAGGCGCGGCCATTGCGGAAGCCGACGATCTCGCAGCCGACCTGACGACCGGCGCGATCAATCAAGGCGCATCTGGCGCCGATGGTGAGATTGCTTTCGATGCCGGCGATCTCCACCAGCATGCCAAGCACGGCAGAGACACGACCATATACGCGATGCTCGGGGATCCGGCTGATTTCGCGCAGAACGGGTTCAAGGAAAGCGGTTTGCATCATTGCCGGGGGTGTTTTCGAGACTCATCCAGAACCCTGACAGACTACCCGGCTCCCGTTAACTCCCGGTTAACAATACTCTTTTAGCAATAAGGGATTATAATCTTAACGCGTTAACCGGGCCCAAGCGAAAACAACGGGCAAAAGTTTATATGGCTAGAGCTTAAACGACCATAACGCGAGGATGCTGCCAGCTTTACACAAATGCGGTTTAATGGTTAACATTAAACGTCTGTCCTTGAGACAGGTCCTTGGGGTTGGGGTGACGTCATGCGGGTCCTACTGGTCGAAGACGATTCGAATACCGCCCAGAGTATCGAGCTTATTTTGAAGTCAGAAGGCTATATCGTCGATTCCACCGATCTTGGGGAAGATGGGTTGGAGATCGGCAAGCTTTACGATTACGACATCATCATTCTCGATCTCATGCTCCCCGATATCGACGGCTATGAAGTCCTAAGGCGCTTGCGCTCTGCGCGCGTCAACACGCCGATCTTAATTCTTTCCGGCCTTAACGAGCTCGACAGCAAGATCAAGGGGCTCGGCTTCGGCGCTGACGATTATCTCACCAAGCCTTTCGACCGACGCGAATTGCTTGCCCGTATCCAGGCGATCGTGCGGCGCTCCAAGGGACATTCAGACTCCTTGATCACGACCGGTAAGCTGATGGTCAATCTCGACACCCGCACCGTGGAAGTCGAAGGCCAGCCGCTGCATCTGACCGGCAAGGAATACGGCATCCTGGAACTCCTTTCGCTGCGCAAGGGGACGACCCTGACGAAGGAAATGTTCCTTAATCACCTCTATGGCGGCATGGACGAGCCGGAGCTGAAGATCATCGACGTCTTCGTCTGCAAGCTGCGCAAGAAGCTGACCGTCGCCACCGGTGGAGAAAACTACATCGAGACGGTCTGGGGTCGTGGCTATGTCCTGCGCGATCCGGAAGATGGCCGTATCGGCCAGGTGCGCAAGACGGCGGAAGGCGCCGGCAGCTGACCATCATCCTATTTGCTGCGGCCGTCGAGGCGCCCCATGGCGCCGATGACGCGGGCGGATAAAGAAAAGCCGGGACGATATTACCGGCTTTTCTTTATCCCCGTCTCACTGTCACCGGCATCTTCGCCTGGTGGCAGCCACCCGTGATCTCAGAGCTTGCGCAAGGTCGCGCCACCCAGCGGCGGTACCGTCGGCTTCAACGGCGCCACTGGTGCAGCGGCTGCCGGACGCGGCGGCGGCGCGAAGCCTGCTGGCGTGGCCGGCTTGCCGGTGCCCGTGGTGACGCAGTAGATCCCTCGCTGCCCCGGCACCAACTGGAAACGATCGGTGAGACCAAGGACGGTCTCGGCACCGCCGAGGATCAGATAACCGTCATCCGGCATCTGCTTGGCAATACCGTTCAGCACCTTGGCCTTGGTCGGCTGGTCGAAATAGATCAGCACATTGCGGCAGAACACGACATCGAAGCGGCCGAGCGCTGCCGGATCCTGCAGCAGGTTGAATTCGCGATACTGCACCATGCTGCGGATCTTCTGGCTGATCTGCCAGCGATCGCCGTTCTGCTGGAAATATTTGACCAGCAAGGTGATCGGCAAGCCGCGTTGCACTTCGAATTGCGAATAGACGCCCTCTTTGGCGCGATTGAGGATCTCGGTCGAGAGATCGGTGCCAATGATATCAATCTTCCAACCGGCGAGCTGTGCACTCATCTCCGACAGGATCATGGCCAGCGAATAGGCTTCCTGGCCGCTGGAGCAGGCAGCACTCCAGATGCGGATTGTCTTCGACGCCGCGCGTTCCTTCAGCAGAACCGGCAGGATCAGTTGCTTGAATTGATCGAACGGCTTGGTGTCGCGGAAGAAGAATGACTCATTGGTCGTCATCGCCTCGACGACATCGCGAATCATCGTCTCGTCCGGCCGCGACCGGATCGCTTTCACCAGGTCATCGAAGCCGGCAAGCTTCCACTTGCGCGCAACCGGCAGCAGGCGGCTTTCCAGCAGATAGGCCTTGTCATTGGTGAGGACCAAGCCGGACCGATCTCGCAGGATCTGACAGATAAATTCGAAGTCTGTCACTGTCATATGCCTGTCCTTGAAATGAACTTACGAATGTACGGGCCGATATCCGAAAGCGGCAGAACGGCACTGCACAGCCCCGCCGTCGCCACGGCGCCCGGCATCCCCCATACGACACTGGTCGCTTCATCCTGAGCGATCGCGGTGCCACCGGCAGCAATCAGGTCCTGCGATCCCTTCAGCCCGTCCTGCCCCATGCCGGTCAGCATGCAGAACAAGATCTTGTTGCCATAGGCCTTGAGGATCGAGCGCAGCATCGGATCGACCGCCGGGCGGCAGAAATTCTCCGGCGGATTCTTGTTGATGCGCATGACCTTGCGACCGTTTTCCACCATGACCGTCATATGGAAATCGCCCGGCGCCACATAGATCCGGCCATTGGCGACCGGTTCGCCATCCTTGGCTTCCGCCGCCGGCATGCCGCTCGCCTGGGCGATATGCTCGGCCAGGATCGTGGTGAAGGTCGCCGGCATATGCTGTGTCACGAAGATCGGCAGATGCGGCACGGGGCCCAGCATCTGGAAGACCTTGAAGAGCGCCTGCGGGCCGCCTGTCGAGCTGCCGATCACCAGGCAATCGGGCTTGTAGGTGCCGGCCGGCCGCAACTTGACCTCGGCGCCGCCATAGAGCTTGCGCAGTGCGGGTGCTGTAGCGGCCGCCGGCGTTGCTGCGCCTGCAGCCGGTGTCGTGCCGCGCCGGCGACGCGCGACGGCGCCCCAGCTCTTCACCTTGGCGATGAGGTCGATCTTGAAATTTTCGGCGCTGTTGATTTCCGCCGTCGAGGTCGGCTTCGGCACATAATCGGCCGCCCCCATCGACAACGCTTTCATGCTGATCGAGGCGCCCTTGAGGGTCAGCGTCGAGGCCATGATCACCTGGACATAGGGGCGCGCCGCAATCAGCTGCGGCAATGCTGTCATGCCGTCCATGACCGGCATCTCGATATCGAGCACGATGACATCGACATCGGTCTTGGCGATCGCGTCCAAGGCCGCTTTGCCGTTACCGGCACTCACCACCACCTTGATGGCAGGGTCGGTTTCCAGGCTCCGGGTCAAGAGACCGCGGATGACCATGGAATCGTCAACCACCATCACCCGAACCGGGCCGCCGGCGGGGGTAGTCGATGTTTTCAAAACTGTCTGCCCAAACGCCATGCGCTCAACTCCAACTCAGCGTTACGGTCAGATCAGACCAACCTGGCTGAACTTGGATTCGATAATTTCGCTATCGAACGGCTTCATGATGTATTCGTTGGCGCCCGCCCCGATCGCCTCTTGGATGTGCTGGATGTCGTTCTCCGTGGTGCAGAAGACCACCACGGGCAACTGTCCGCCTTCCATCTTGCGCAGATGACGGAGAAACTCGATGCCGCTCATGACCGGCATGTTCCAGTCGAGCAGTATCGCGTCCGGCATCTGCTTGGTGCACACTTCCACCGCCATCTTGCCGTTCTCCGCCTCGTCGATCCTGAAGTTCAGGCCTTCGAGGATCTTCCTGGCGACCATTCGAACCACTTTTGAATCATCGACCACGAGGCAAGACTTCATTGCAGCGCTCCACCCACTCTCTATTTTTTTTCCGTTCAGATGCATCGTCGCGATTTCAGGCAATCAACCGCAACGACATCCTACGCCGCATCCGCACGGCCGCCAAAATTCAACAGTGATGCAACGCTGAGCACCACAAGCAATGAGCCATTCAAGCGGTAGATACCATCGGAAAAGTCCCGCAGCCGCGGATTGAGCGTCGGCGGGTTACGCTGATAGTCCTTCACATTGAGGCTGAGCACCTCACCCACGGTATCGACCAGCAGGCTGTAGAGTTCACCATCATGCTCGACGACGACAGACATCGACGGCTTGCCGCCGCTGCGCGGCTCCAGGCCCAAACGCAGCCTGACGTCGATCGCGGTGACGATGCGACCACGCAGATTGAGCGAACCGGCAACCTCAGGCGGCGCCAGCGGCACCCGGGTGATGGTCTGCGGACCGAGGACGTCCTGCACCTTGAGCACCGGGATGCCGAACAGCTGATCGGCAATCGACATGGTCACATAATCACGGTAGTCGCCCGAGCCGGCGAGGGCATCGGAGCCCGTCTCCACTTTGTCTTCCTGACGGGGAATGCTCATGCGGCACCTCTGACTTCAGACAGCGTTTCGTTGATGGTGTGGACCAGGCCGTCCCGGTCGTATTTCGCGACATAGTCGTCGAAGCCGACCGAGCGTCCCTTGGCGAGATCGCGCGGGCTGGCATGCGACGACAAGGCAATCATCGGTATGCCCTGCCACGGCCCAGCCTTCTTGACCGTCTCGCAGAATTCGAAGCCGGTCATGCCCGGCATTTCGATATCGCTGACGATGATGTCGAAGGTCTCACCCTGTTCGCACAAAGCCAGGGCCTTGTCCGGGCTGTCGACCGAGGTGACGAGGAAGCCGGCCGCCGACAATTGCGGGGCAAGCAGATGGCGGAAGAAGGCGCTGTCATCGACCAGCAGGAGACGACGGCCCTTGCCATTCGCGGTGTCATCCTCGCGCGACCCGAACCAGTCGCCGAAGGCTTGGGCCAGATAGTAACCAGTATCGATGATCTCGGTCGCGTGACCAGCGATGACGGCACTGCCGATACGGCCGGCGGCGGCGGCGCTCAGTTCCACATTGAGACGCGCTTCGACGATATCGACGATGTTGTCGACCATCAGGCCCATCGTGTGTTCGCGATCCGAGAAAACCAGGACCGGCTGGCGGCCCGGTTCACGGGAGATTTCCTGATACTGGTCCATCGGCACCAGCGGCATCAGCTGGCCGCGATACTGCACGACCCAGCGGCCATTGGAGTGTTCGATCGACTGACGATCCAGTTCCTCGAGGCGCGCGACCAGTGCCAGCGGCACCGCCTTGGGCGCACCGTCGCCGGCCTTGAAGAGCAACAGCGGGACGACTTCCTCGCCGACATTGCGGGCCCGGCGGGCCATGTTGTCGGCGGCGGCACTGTCGCTGCCCATGCCCATCTGGCCGCTATAGGCAGCAATGCCATTGGGATCCAGGATCATGATCACGCTGCCATCGCCGAGGATGGTGTTACCCGAGAACATCTCGATGTCGCGCAGGATGGGCGCCACCGGCTTGACGACGATTTCTTCCGTATCGAAGACCCGGTCGACCATGATGCCGAAGCTGTAAGTACCGACCTGGGTGACGACGATGAAGGTATCGTCGTCGATCTTGGTCTCCTTGGTGTCGAGGCGCAGCAATTCACGCAGCGAGACCAGGGGCAGCAGGCGGTTGCGCAGGCGCAGCACCGGCGTGTCCTTGATCTTCTCGACTTTGAGCTCGCCATTGCTGGAAGCACGCACCAATTCGACGACACTGATCTGCGGAATGGCAAAACGCTCGCTGGCACATTCGACGATCAGCGCGGAAACGATCGCCAGGGTCAGCGGGATCTTGATGATGAAGGTCGTGCCCTTGCCTTCCGTCGAACGCATTTCAACGGTGCCACCGATCTTCTCGATATTGGTCTTGACCACATCCATGCCGACGCCGCGGCCGGAGACGCTGGTCACCTTGGCGGCGGTGGAGAAGCCGGGCTTGAAGATGAACTGCTGGACCTGCTGGTCGCTCATCGATTCCAATTCGGATTCGGTGGCGAGGCCGTTCTGAATGATCTTGGCCTTGATCTTAGACAGGGCCAAGCCGCGGCCGTCATCCTGGATCTCGATGATGATATGGCCGCCTTCATGATAGGCGTTCAGCGTGACCTTGCCGGTTTCCGGCTTGCCAGCGCGACGGCGATCTTCCGGCGTTTCCAGACCGTGATCGGCCGAGTTCCGCACCATATGGGTGAGCGGATCCTTGATCATCTCAAGGACCTGGCGATCGAGCTCAGTATCCTGACCGATCATCACCAGATCGATCTTCTTCTTCAATTCGTGGCTGAGATCGCGAATGAGACGTGGCAGCTTGGCCCAGGCATTGCCGATCGGCTGCATGCGGGTCTTCATGACCCCTTCCTGCAGCTCCGAGGTCACATGATTGAGGCGCTGCAACGGAGCGGCGAATTCACTGTCCTTGTGCTTGCGCAGGATCTGCAGCACCTGGTTACGGGTCAGCACCAATTCGCTGACCATGGTCATCAGGTTTTCCAGGAGATCGACGTTGACGCGGATGGTCTGGTTGGCGACCGCGGAGTCCTTGCTCTCGCCACCTTCACCCGCGGGCTTGGCCGCCGGCTTCTCGGCCTTCGGCTCGGGCTTGTGCAACTCGGTGACGGTCGCCGTCGGCGCCGCCACTTCGGCCACCGGCGCAGCGGCAGCCGTGGCACCGCGATCGGCCACATCGGCGAGCGAGGCGATACCGGCGCTCGGCGCCACACGACCGACGACTTCGTCACGGGTCGCGAAAATCATGCTCATCAGCATCGCGGCAACGGCGGCCGGCACTTCCAGGGCATTCATCGCCGCCTGAGCATGGCCGGCAAAGGCGTCGAACTGACCGTCATTCAGGCCGAGCGAGCAGATGCGCGCATGCGCCGACTTGATATCGTTATCGTTGATAGCATCGGGACCGCCGGTCACCTTGCTGAGGTAATCGCGGGTGCGGCCCTGCAGGTGATCGGGATTGCTGCCATCGAGAAAATGCTTGAGGCGGAGGTCGCCGAGCAAGCGGTTGAAGAGAACTTCGACCATGGCATCGATCGTGCCCATGCCACCGATCTGCTCATAGATCGAGGGCGAGCCGGCAGCCGGCTTGCTGGGGCGCGCGGCCTGGAGGGAAACCACGGAGGCGACCGGGGCCGGTGCGGCAGGAGCCGGCGCAGCAGCTGGTGCGCTGGCGCCATCGGCAAAGGCATTGAGACGCTTGATCAGGTCGCTGTCATCGCCCTGGGGCTCGCTGCCGGTGGCTTCGAGATCGCCCATGATGGAGCGGATCCGGTCCAGGCATTCGAGGATGAGGGAAACCGCTTCGGCGGTGACTTCCAGCTCGCCGTCGCGCACCTTGCCGAGCACGTTCTCGCCGGCATGGGCGACTGATTCCAACCGCGGCAATCCGAGGAAGCCGCAGGTGCCCTTCACCGTGTGAACGAGGCGAAAGATGTTGCCGAGTAGCTCAGCGTCATTTGGGTTCTGCTCGAGCTTGACCAGCTCGACATCAAGAACCGCGAGGTTCTCGGAGGTTTCCGTCAAGAATTCACTGAGCAGATCATCCATAGCTTGGATCCTGTTATCGGCTGACGCGCAAACAACCCGTTCGGGCAAGTTGGCTCAGCGTTGCAAAAAAGGATTAATTTAAAGTGAACTCAGGGGGACCAGTATTTTTGAAAACGTTTTCAGAGGCTTAAGTCGAAAAAACTAGGCCGAATTGGCCCCCGGTTTTTTGGTCGATTTGGCAGGCGACTCCGGCCCGTTTGGCCAGCAATCCGGTGAAGTACGGCAACACTGAATGGGCACTGAGATCGGCCGCCGGCAAGGTTAGCTGCAGGGCCTTCAAATTCTCTTCGGAAAAGGCGATCTGGCTGCCGACTGCCATCACGCTGAAGGACATCGTCCCTGGGGTCGCCGGCACCGCGACACTGACCGTACCACCTCGTGGCAGCACATCAGCCGCCAGGATGATGGCGGCCAGCAAAACCTTGCCCAGCCCCTCGGTGGTAAAGCTATCGAGATTGAAGTCCGTCTCCAGCACCACCTTGCCGTTTTGCAGGTAGTCGAGTGCCAGTTGGCGCGCTTCCTTGGGGCCGAAACCGGCCTGGTTGCCGGCATTGCCGAACAGGCTGCGGAACACCTGCAGCAGGATGCTGGCCCGCCGGGCGCTGCGTTGCGCCAGGGCCAGCGCCTCGCTCTGCAGCGCCGAATCCTGCTCATCCTCCATCAATTCCAGCCCGTTATTCACGGCGCCGATCGGGCTGATCAGGTCGTGACAAATCTTCGAGGCCGCCAATTCGAGGATTCGAAGGTCAATATTCATCGAGTGGTTACCCTTCCCCGTCACTGCGTTTCATCTTCTTCTCAGGATGAAACGATCCGGATGCCTTTGACATTCCGGCATTTGGCATCCCGGCATTGTGACGGCGAAAGGTATACGGATTGTTACCGGCCGACGATTTCGATTAACCACGTAAGATCAATATCTTCCGCGGGTATCCTCATAAATTCCTAATCCAGTTGCGCGTGATGGCAGGCGACCCTATGGGCAAAACTCGCCGTGCGCAGTTCTGGCACCATATTGGCGCAGATTTCCGTCGCCTTGGGACAACGGGTCCGAAAGGCGCAACCGCTGGGCGGGTTGAGCGGCGATGGCAGGTCGCCCTTGAGGACGATCATCTGCTTGTCCTGCTCCAGGTCGGGATCGGGGATCGGCACCGCCGAGATCAGTGCCTGGGTATAGGGATGCAACGGCTTTGCCAGAATGGTGTCGCGGTCGGCGATCTCCGCGAGCTTGCCGAGATAGAGCACCATGATGCGGTGGCTGATATGCCGGACGACGCTGAGATTATGCGAGATGAAGATCAGCGACATCCCGGTCTCACGCTGCAGATCCATCAGCAAATTGACAATCTGGGCTTGAATGGAGACATCGAGCGCCGAAACCGGCTCGTCGCAGACGATCAACCGGGGGTTGTTGATCATCGCCCGGGCGATGCCGATGCGTTGGCACTGGCCGCCGGAGAATTCATGCGGGTAGCGGTTGATGTGCTGCGGCTGCAGGCCGACCTGGGCCAGCATCCGTTGCACCCGCTTCTTCACCTCGCCAGAAGGAAGGCCGGGCTCAAAGGTCTTCAGCGGTTCGGCGATGATCTGGCCGATGGTCATGCGCGGATTGAGCGAGGCCAG
>DATMUQ010000728.1:0-8751 GCA_035563795.1 Terriglobales bacterium
CCCCGAGAACGACCAGACCATCCTCCAATATCATTGTGGCCTGACAGCAGTCGTTGATCGGCCGACGGCGCGGGCAGATCAGGTATCGGCGCAGGAATTCGCCGACGCCGCCGCTCGGTTTGAGAAGAAGGTCAGGCGTTACGCACCGCGCTTCGTCGCCTTTCTCGGCAAGCCGGCTTATGTGGCTTTGTCGGGCCACCGCGAGATCAGCTGGGGATCGCAGGCGATGACATTTGGGGGCGTGGCAGTCTGGGTGCTACCCAATCCCAGCGGGCGGAACCGGGCATTCAGTCTCGACCAGCTGGTTAGCGCCTATCGCGAGCTCCACCGGGCCGTGGAGCGCTAACCTACGAGCACACCCAGCTTCTTCGGCGCGATCAGCAGATAGCTGCGGCGGATCAGCTTCGCTGCCTCGTCCCAGTCCGGTCTCCGGTCGAGCCACATGCCGACCCAGCCCTTGGGGCCGACATAAGGCGGGGCGAAGAAGCGGTCAGGATCGGCGCCGACCAGCACCATCTGGCTGCCTGCTGGCGCCTTGAACCAGACGGTGATGCGGCCATCATCCTGCCGTTGCATGGCGAAGATCTTCTCGCGCACCCGCCAAGTCAGGTCACCCCAGGTTTCCCGCTCGGTGGCTTCCGGGAAAGCGAGGCAGATATCGCGCAGCTTCTGGGTCGGGGATTTTGCCATGCCGGCAGTCTATGGGGCCTTTCAGGCCCCGGCAATGCACGGCGAAGCCCCTGGAATCGCCGGATATTCTCGAAATTCCCCCGTGACTTGACGGATCGCGCCACATCGCGCATGTATCCCGCCAATCGAACCATTTTGCATTGAGGTAAATGATGCGCGCTGAGATCGAGGCGGCGGCGGGGGACATTCGGTCTTCCCTGGCCCTGCTGAGGAGGCATCTTTGACTGGGATAACGCGCTGCGTCGTCTCGACGAACTGAATTCACTGGTTGAAGATCCGCAGCTCTGGGACAAGCCGGAAAAGGCCCAGAAGATCATGCAGGAGCGCACCAGGCTGAGCGATTCGATCGCCACCCACCGCGCCATGGAACGCCAGCTCGACGATTCCCTGACGCTCGCTGAACTCGGCGAGATGGAAGGCGACACGGCGAGCATCGACGAGGCGCAATCCACCCTGCTGGCGCTGAAAGCCGAGGTCGCCAAGCGCGAGCTGGAATCTTTGCTCTCCGGCGAGGCCGACCAGAACGACTGCTATCTCGAAGTCCATGCGGGTGCCGGTGGCACCGAGGCCCAGGACTGGGCCTTGATGCTGATGCGCATGTATACGCGCTGGGCCGAGCAGCACGGCTACAAGGTCGACTGGCTGGAAGAAAGCCCGGGCGAAGAAGCCGGTCTGAAATCGGCGACCATCGAGATCAAGGGCCACAATGCCTATGGCTGGCTGAAATCGGAATCCGGCGTGCATCGCCTCGTGCGCATTTCGCCTTACGATTCCAATGCGCGGCGCCATACCAGCTTCTCCTCGGTCTGGGTCTATCCGGTGGTCGATGACAACATCCAGGTCGAGATCCTCGACAAGGATCTGAAGGTCGATACCTTCCGCGCCTCGGGCGCCGGTGGTCAGCACATCAACAAGACCGACAGCGCCATCCGCATCACCCATATGCCGACGGGTGTGGTGGTGAGCTGCCAGGTCGACCGCTCGCAGCACCGCAACCGCGCCATGGCGATGGACATGCTGAAGGCGCGTTTGTACGAGCTGGAACTGCGCAAGCGCGAAGAAGCGGCGCAGGCGATCGAGGCGACCAAGTCCGATATCGGCTGGGGCCATCAGCTGCGCTCTTACGTGCTGCAGCCCTATCAGATGGTGAAGGATCTCCGCACCGATGTGGAGACCAGCGATACCCAGGGCGTGCTCGATGGCGACATCGATCGCTTCCTCTCGGCATCGCTCGCCGCCAAGATCCACGGCGGCGACAATCCCGCCTGAGGCCGGCAGCGCCGCCACAGGCAGGACATTTCATCTATCGGGTCATCAATCGGGCGGTACCTTCGGGTGCCGCCCTTTTGTTTGCGGCTCTTGCATATAAAATCTGCATATAAATTAATCGATCGCCCTAACGTGGGTATTAATTGATTAAAATTTAGGCAGATAGCGCTATCTTGGTCACCCAAAGCCCGTAAAAACGCCGGTTTCGACTTGGCACATCGCTTGCTGTGGATGTTGCAGTGCGAAGTAAGAAAACCTAACGGAGGCTTTTATGGGGTTTGCAAATAAAACGCGGCTGGGAGCGCTCGCTGCTGGGCAGAGCGCGTCGCGTTGGGGACGTGGATCTGTGCTGGCGGCACTGGCGGCCGCCTTGATGTTGCCGGCGGCGCCGGCTTTGGCGCAATCGGCACCCAAGCTGGATAGTGGCGATACCGCCTGGATGCTCACCTCGACCGCACTGGTCCTGATGATGACCATCCCGGGCCTGGCGCTGTTCTATGGCGGTATGGTCCGCAAGATGAACGTGCTGACTATCGTCATGCAGTCCTTCGCTATTACCTGTCTGGTGACGGTACTGTGGATGATCTGCGGCTACAGCCTCGCCTTCATGGGTGGCAATGCCTTCATCGGCGACTTCTCGCGCTTCTTCCTGAAGGGCATGGACGTGGGTGCCTTGAGCGGCACGATCCCGGAATCGGTCTTCATGTGCTTCCAGATGACCTTCGCGATCATCACCCCGGCCCTGATTACTGGCGCCTTCGCCGACCGCATGAAGTTCAGCGCCATGATGCTGTTCATGACCCTGTGGTCGATCCTCATCTATTCGCCGATCGCCCATATGGTCTGGGGTTCGACCGGCTGGATGTTCAACAAGGGCATTCTCGATTTCGCCGGCGGCACGGTGGTGCATATCAATGCCGGTATCGCCGGCTTCGTCTCCTGCCTCGTCCTCGGCAAGCGCATGGGCTATGGCAAGGTCTCCTTCACGCCGCATAACATGATCCTCAGCGTGATCGGCGCCAGCCTCCTGTGGGTGGGCTGGTTCGGCTTCAATGCCGGTTCGGCCCTGACCTCGGGCGGCACCGCCGGCATGGCGATGACGGTGACCCAGATCGCCACGGCTGCCGCCGGCCTCGCCTGGATGTTCGTCGAATGGACCCTGAAGAAGCACCCCTCGGTGCTGGGCATCATCTCCGGTGCCGTTGCCGGCCTCGTCGCCATCACCCCGGCCTCCGGTTTCGTCGATCCGACCGGTGCGCTGATCATCGGTATCGCCGCGGGCGTGATCTGCTTCTTCGCCTCGACCACCGTCAAGAACATCTTCGGCTATGACGATGCCCTCGACGTCTTCGGCGTTCACTGCGTCGGCGGCATCGCCGGTGCCATCCTGACAGGCGTCTTCGCGACCAAGGCGGTCAAGGGCGGCGATGCGGCCGTCGGCCTGATCGACGGCAATGCCGGCCAGGTGCTGATCCAGGTCGAAGGTGTGCTGCTGACCCTGATTTATTCCGGTGTCGGTACCTGGATCATTCTCAAGGTTGTTGACCTGATTGTCGGTCTGCGGGTTTCCGAGGAAATCGAGAGGGATGGGCTCGATCTCGGCCTGCATGGTGAATCCGTGCAGTAACGCAAGACCGGAGCACGTGGGGTGAAGTCTCCTAGCGATTTCACCCCACGTGTGGTTGTGACGGCTGTCTTCTCTCTCGATGGCCGCCCCTGGGTGATCGCCGGTTGAGGTCCACGCCTCAATCGGCGATCGGCTCGTAGAAATCCACCGGCAAGCCAGCCTGGTCGCGCGCGGCGTGATTGAACGGCTTCTTCAAGCTGCCGCGGAAATGTTCCCTGACCAATTTCTGCCAGGTCCCGGTCGGCTCCAGGCCGCGGGCAACGGCAATGGCATTGAACCAGCGACTGCCGCTGGCGACATGGCCAATCTCGTCATCGTAAATGCGCTGCAGGATGGCAGCACTCTCCGTATCACCGATCCGATCAAGGTCGGCGATCATGGTCGGCGTCACGTCGAGGCCGCGGGCTTCCAGGACCAATGGAACGATGGCGAGGCGGGCCAGCACGTCATGGGCGGTATCGGAAGCCGCGCGCCACAGCCCGTCATGGGCCGGCAGATCGCCATAGGCGGCACCTAGTACCGTGAGACGCTGCGAGATCAGATCGAAATGCAGCGCTTCCTCGGCACCCACAGTGACCCAGTCGTCATAGAAACCGCGCGGCAGTTCCGGCCCGGCAAAGCGGGCGACGATATCCCAGGCGAGATCGATCGCATTCAACTCGATATGGGCGAGGGCATGCAGCAAAGCGACACGCTTCTGCAGACTGCCGCCGACCTTGCGTCGCGGCATGTCGCCCGGCCGCAGCAAAACCGGCCGCTCAGGGCGGCCGGGGCGCTCCGGCATGTCGATTGCCTCGCCCAGTGGCAGAGTACCGCTGCGCCAGGCGTCGGCGACAGTGGCCGACAGCCTGATCTTGCCGGCCGGGTCGGCGGCGAGAAGAATGTCGCGGGCGGCGTGTTTCAGGTTTTCCATGGCGGCGCATCATAGCGACGATGCCAGGGGAATCCAGGGGGAGAGCGAGGCATAACCGGCACGTTGGCGCCGCGTCTCGCTGCAGATTCCCTCCCCCGCGAGGGGGGAGGGAGTTCAGCGCGTTCCTCGTCTGGCCACAGCGCCAACTGGTAGCTCAGGCCAGTTCCTTGATCGCCGCCTTCACCTCGTCGACATGGCCGGCGACCTTCACCTTGCGCCAGATATGGCGGATGACGCCCTTGCCGTCGATCAGGTAGGTCGAGCGCTCGATGCCCATGTATTTCTTGCCGTACATGCTCTTTTCCACCCAGACACCGTAATCCTCGGTGACCTTGCCGGTTTCGTCGCTGCCGAGCTGGAAGGTGAGGTCGTATTTCTTCTTGAACTTGTCGTGGCTGGCGACGCTGTCGCGCGAGACGCCGATCACCACGGCATCGAGCTTGTTGAAGGCCGACTGGTCGTCGCGGAAGCCGCAAGCCTCGGCCGTGCAGCCGCTGGTATCGTCCTTGGGGTAGAAATAGAGAACGACAGTCTTGCCCTTCAGCGAAGAGAGCGAAACCTTGCCGTCACCATCGGTTTTCATGTTGAAGGCCGGTGCCTTGTCGCCAACTTTTAGTGCCATTTCATGCCTCTTGTTTCAGTCATTGCTTATCATTGACCGCCTCAGCCCGCATCATCGGCGAACAGGCTCGTGACATGCGCCTGGGCGATTGCCGCTTGCCGTTCGATCTTTTGGCGTAGTGCCGCGAAATCGGCGCAACCGCCGATCTGGGCCAGATGCTGCTGGGTGGGCGGCGGCAATTTGGACTCGTCGATACGACCGCCGACCAGCAGGCGGATCATCTGCTGCAAACGGGTCCAGAATTGCGTGGTCTCGATCAATTCCGAAGCCACACTTGTCGGAATCAATCCGGCTTCGGCCGCCGCCTTCAGCGTCGCCGCCGGGCTGCGCTGCAGGATGCCTGCGTGATCCGCGGCGTAGCGCAGTTGCAGGAACTGGGCAGCAAAATCGATATCCACCTGGCCGCCACGATAATATTTGATGTCCCAGGGATCGTCGCTGCGATATTGCTGGGCGATGCGCTGGCGCATATCGAGGATATCGCCGCGGAGCTTCGCCACGTCACGCTTGCGGGCGATCAGGTGATGCAGCGAAGCCTCGATGCGGCCCCGCAGCGCGCCGGCGCCGGCAATGACCCGGGCCCGGGTGAGCGCCATGTGTTCCCAGGTCCAGGCCTCTTCGCTCTGATATTTTTCGAAGGGCACGAGGCCACTGGCGATCGGGCCGGAATTGCCCGAGGGTCGCAGGCGCATATCGACCTCGTAGAGCTTGCCTTCGCCGGTCATGGCAGTGACGGCACTGATGAAGCGTTGCGCCAGGCGGGCATAATACTGGATCGGCGGCAGCGGCTTGGCACCGGTCGAAAGCGTTGCTTCCCAATCGGCGATCTCGCTCGGGATATCGTAAATGAAGACGAGATCGAGATCCGAGGTGACGGTCATCTCGCGGCTGCCGAGCTTGCCAAGCGCGATGATCGCCATGCCGTCGCCGGGCAGGCGGCCATGCTGGCGGGCGAATTCCTGCTCGACCAGCGGCAGCAAGGCGCCGATCGAGGTGTCGGCAATGTCGCTCAAACTGCCGGCCGCTTCATCGATATGAGCGCTACTGTGCAGCAGGCGCACGCCGACCTGGAAGCGGCGGTCCTGAGCCCAACGCCGGATGATATCGAGGCTGTCCTGGAAATCGTTGGCGAGCGCCAGTTGCCGGGCGAGGTCGTCGCGCAGGTCCTGCAGCTTCGGCACGGCATCGAAGAAGCCGGCGCCAAGGACGCTGTCGAGCAAAGCCGGCGAGCGGCTGACCTGATCGGCCAGCAATGGCGCCGAGCCCATCACTTCGGCAACCAGGCTGAGCAGGCTGCGATTGAGGTGCAGCAATGAGAAGAGCTGCACGCCTGCCGGCAGGCCGCGCAGGAAAGCATCGAAGCGGCGGAACGCCATGTCAGGATCGGCCGTCTTCGCCAGATGATCGAGCAGCTGCGGCATCAACTCGGTCAGCAGCTCACGCGCCCGGGCGCTGCGGGTTGCCCGGTAGCGCCCGTGATGCCAGGCGCGAATCAGGGCAGAAACGTCGCCGCCATCGCGAAATCCCATGCGTTCCAGGGTCTGCACCGTCGCCGGATCATCTTCCGTGCCGGTGAAGACGAGATTGCCGGCCTCGCCACCGGTTGCGCTGCCGAGTGAAGGTGCTTCCTCGAAGAGTTCTGCGTAATGGTCTTCGACCTGGCCGAGATGATGGAGCAGGGTGCGGGAAAATTCTCCGGTATCGGCATGGCCGCAGAACAGAGCGAGCCGGTCGAGAGAAGGACCTTCTTCCGGCAGAGTCTGCGTCTGCTGGTCATTGACCATCTGTAGACGATGCTCGACATGGCGCAGATAGCGATAGGCCGTCAGCAGATCGGTGGCGACGCCAGGCTGGGTACGGCCCAGCCTTACCAGGACATTGATCGCGTCGCAGGTCGCCGAGACCCGCAATTCCGGCAGCCTGCCGCCCCAGATCAACTGCTGGGTCTGGGCGAAGAACTCGATCTCGCGGATACCGCCGCGTCCGACCTTGATGTTGTGGCCGGCGACCGCGACCTCGCGATGGCCTTTGACGGCATGGATCTGCCGCTTGATTGAGTGGATGTCCTGGATGGCGGCGAAATCGAGATGCTTGCGCCAGATGAAGGGCCGTAGGTTGCGCAGGAAGGCGGCACCGGCGATGACATCGCCGGCGACCACGCGCGCCTTGATCATAGCGGCGCGTTCCCAGTTCTGCCCCATGCCCTCGTAATAGATTTCCGCCGCCAGGGTCGAGATGGCGAGCGGCGTCGAGCCGGGGTCCGGGCGCAGGCGCAGATCGGTGCGGAAGACATAGCCATCGGCGGTCACATCCTGCAGCAGCCGGACCAGGTTGCGGGCCAGGCGGACGAAACATTCCTGGGTGGTCTTGCGGCCGCGATAATCGACCTTGTCAGGGTCGAACAGGATCATCAGGTCGATATCGGAACTGTAATTGAGCTCCCGCGCCCCGAGCTTGCCGAGGGCGAGGATGATCAGGCCGCAATCCACCATCGGCAGGCTGGGATCGGGCAGGGCGATCTCGCCTTTCGCATGCAACTGGCGCAGCAACAGGCTGATGGCTACCTGCAGGACCGTCTCGGCCAGATCGCTGAGGGCACCCGTTACCTGTTCCAGCGACCAGAAGCCGGCGATGTCGGCGGTGGCGATCAGTAGGGCCGATTGCCGCTTAGCGCAGCGCAGCAAGCGCATCGCTTCCGTGTCGTCGAGCGTGACCGCGATCTCTTCTTCCAGCTTTTTCAGCACTTTACTAAAGACAGCGTCGGGCCCGTTGGTTAAAACTTGCAAAAACAACGTCGATTCGGCCAACAGGCATTGGCTGAGATAAGGGCTGTTGCCGAAGATCGCGTCGAGCAAAGCTGGCGCGTTCTCCGGCAGTTGCTCGATCTGGTCGGCGGGGACGCTTTCCAGGAATTGCTGGCGTCCGAGATCTGCTTGGCGTCGGTCGCTGGGCTGAGGCAGCGGATGTGAAAGCGGCAGCATGGGCGGGGAGGAACCTGAATCCGTGAACGAGGGCACCATCACGCAAAGATGGCAGCGAACAGCCGGATTGACACTGCTGAAGCCGGCGTCTCCGGTCAAGAGCGCTATGGAAGCCATCATGATGCCTGAACCGGTCATCATCATCCGCGGTCTTTGCCGCGGTGCCAGCCGGGTCGACCTGGATTGATCCGCCGCACGGCAAAATTTCTGCTGGAGGCCTTCGGCGCCACCTTGGCCGGGCTGGCACTCCTGCTCGGCTTTCTCGCCTATCGCCTGACGCATGAGGGGCCGATCCACCTCAAATTCCTGGTTCCCTATCTCGAACGCGCGGTCAATGGCCCTGACCAGGATATTGAGGTCAGCATTGATGACGCGATCCTGACATGGGCCGGCTGGCAACGTGCCGTCGATATGCGCAGCGTCAATCTTCATATCCGCGACCGCAAGGGCCGGGAACTGGCGACCATTCCCGAGGCGTCCATCTCGATCAGTGCGCGCGCCTTGATGCGCGGTATCATCGCACCCAGCCGTATCGAGGTGTTCGGCGCCTCGTTGCGGCTATGGCGCAGTCGGGACAACCGCCTGATGTTCGGCAGCCGGCAGATCGGCGGCGATAACAGTGGCGGCCAGGCCAATGGGGTGACTAGCG
>DATMUQ010000729.1:0-2725 GCA_035563795.1 Terriglobales bacterium
GGAAAGCCGGCTCGGCCTTGATCTCGTCACCCGGGTCGCCGGCAATCTGCGCCTGGCGCCGGCCGGCATGCGGCTGGAACGGCGGGCGCGCGAGATCCTGAAGCTGGTCGAGGCGGCAGAAGCGGAAGCGGTGGAGATCGCCCATGGCAAGAAGGGCGCGGTCATTTTCGGCATCGCCGCCCATGGCCCCTTCCGTCGCCTCTCCAGCTTCATGGCGGAGATCAAGGCGCAACGGCCGGATATCGAATTCGCCGTCGCCACCTTGCGCGAAGACGAGATGTATACCGCGCTCTATCAGGGCCGCATCGATATCGGCATCGTGCATGACGCCGTCTCCACCCGCTCGGCCAAGACCGTGCCGCTCTTCGCGGACGATCTCATCGCCGTCATGGCCAAGAATCATCCCTTGGCCGGGCGCGAGCGGTTGATGCCGCAGGATTTCGTCCCCTATGAATTCTTCACCTACACGCTGGAACACATCACCGGTTGGGAGCATGACCGCTTCTTCACGCCCTTCGGCCTGGTGCCGGTGCGCCGCACCGAGGTCGCCATCATCGAGGCAGTGATCGAGCTGGTGCGCGCCGGGCTTGGCCTCACCATCCTCAGCCGCGATGTGGTGGCGCCGCATCTCGCTAACGGCGATCTCACCTGGGCCCATCTCGGCACCGGGCTCAGCCTGGGATGGAGCGCCATGATGCGCAGCGACGAGCCGGCAAACGGTCTCGTTGCACAAATGGTCAAGCTGCTGACCCGCTGGACCAAGACCATGGACAAGCCCGCGGCTCAACGCACAGCCACAACCGGCAAGGCGGCGCCCCCGGCAGCGCCAAAGCCGCGCATCGCCGCCGTCAAGTCGCCCTCGCAGAGCCGCAAGGCCGCGGCGGAGAAGAAGATACCGCGACGCAAGGCGGCGACACCGCCGGCCGAGTGACGTTCTAGAGCAGCTGCTCTTCCAACGGATACTGCGACAGCAACTCCGGCGCCGTTTCGGTGACGAGGATCTGCTGCTCCAGCTTCACGCCTTCACCACAAATGCCATCGGCGGCATAGGCCTCGACGCAGATCACCATGCCGGGTGCCAGCACATCGTCATAGCCGCTGTTCTCCCAATGCGGCTTCGAGAGGATCAGCGGATATTCATTGACGAGGCCGATGCCATGGGCGAGTGCGGGCAGGCTGTAGCGGGCGAAGGGCTCCGGCAATTGCCAGGCACGCTCGGAAATCTCCTTGAAGGTCATGCCGCCGCGGAACAGCGCGATGTTATGCTGCAGCATCTGATGCGCCGTGGCATAGAGCCGGCGCTGGGCGTCGCTGGGCCGCCGGTCGCCGGCGATCCAGGAGCGCGAGATGTCGGCGCCATAGCCATGAGCACCGATGAGATCGCTGTCGAAGCTGACCATGTCGCCCTCGGCGATGACCCGGGCGCTGCATTCCTGGTACCAGGGAAAGGTGCGCGGGCCGGAGGTCAGCAGCCGCGTCTCGATCCATTCGCCACCGAACTCGATATTGACCTGATGGAGATGCGACCACAAAGCCTGCTCGGTGATGCCAGGCACCAGTTCCTGCTGCATGCGCCGCATGCCGGTTTCGCAGACGGCAACGGCATTGCGGATCGCCTTGATCTCTTCCGCGCCCTTGACCTTCTTCGCCATCGAGATCAAAGCCTGGCCGTCACCGATGGTGATGCCGAGGCGCTGCAATTCCCAAGTACCCAGGGGATCCAGCCGGTCGACGGCGATGCGGCGCTCGCCGCCGCCATAGGCCATGACCAGATCGGCGATCTCGGCCGCCCAGAGCTTCACCTTCTCCGGCACGCGCGGGCCGGTGACGAAATGATACCAAGAGATGGCCGGCCGGATCTCGCCGACATTGGGATGGCCGTCAGAGAGATGGCCGCAGCCGCTGAATTCGAACAGCACCACCGGCCCCGCCAGCGGCACGAAGACATAGCGGCAAGCATTGTGCCCGGCATAGACCTGCATGTTGCTGGTGCCGGTGGCATAGCGGATATTGGTCGGATCGTAGAACAAGGCGGCCGTCTCGCCGCTCGCCACCATCGCCGCCCGCAGCCACGCCAGCCGGTCGATATCCAGCGCCACCTCATCGACCGGGAGCAATACGGGGCCGGCGCTGCCGCTCGTCATCGCCGCAACCGACGTCGCCCCATCCGCCGTGGCCGCCGCCCCGCCGCGCTCCTGCACACCCATCATGCCCCCAACTCGCTGATCGTGATCTTTATGCTGAGGCTAAGGGTAAGCGGCACAAACTTCACGCGCAAAGAAATACGGTTTCTTGTGAAATCCGTTCAAGGTGTACGCAGTGAAGCCCCCTCACCCTGTCCCTCTCCCGCGAGGGGGGAGGGAGTGCGGCGAGTCTGTCTATCGATTGAACATCATTGCTTCGACAAACCAGGAGCAAGTTTTCCCACCTGGCCCACATGAGAGCGATTGTTATAGCTGCCGGCAATAGTGTCCCCTCCCCCCCCTCGCGGGGGAGGGTTAGGGAGAGGGGGTAAGCGGCACGTTCTCGCCGGATTGCCTGACGTCACAGCGACCGACGAAGACGAGCAGCCTCGCCTATCGCCACTCAATTTCGGAAATGACTGTCTTGGCCGTATCGGCCTGCGCGTCCAGGCTGTCATGTGGCGCGAAGACATAGATGATCAACGTCGACCAGAGCGCCTTGTCGTCGGCATTCTTGCGCAACAGGAAGTATTGCCGATAAG
>DATMUQ010000730.1:0-9973 GCA_035563795.1 Terriglobales bacterium
CCACCCCCGAGACAACGGCAGAAGCCACCGGCAACTTGGACGCCGCAGCGCGCGATGCTGCGCCGGCGCGTATACCCACGGTCTGGGTGCTGAAATGCCATCGCGGCGGCGATCATGCGCAAAGCCTCGCTCTCGCCAACGAACTGGGCTGGCCCTATACCGTCAAGGATGTCGAGTTCCGCTGGTACGAGCTGTTCTTCGCGCTCGCCAACCGCGTCACCCTGGCCGGTTTCAACCAGGCGAAATCCGATCCGCTGACGCCGCCTTGGCCTGATCTCGTGATCATGGCCGGGCGCCGCAATGAGACGCCGGCTCGCTGGATCCGCCAGCAATCGGGCGGTCGCACCAAGGTGGTGGTGATCGGCCGCTACTGGACGCCGCCGGAACTGCTCGATCTCGTGGTGACGACGCCGCAGTTTCGCCTGCCGACCCATCACAGCAATGTCCTGCTGAATGATTTTCCGCTGCATCTCGCCACCAAGCAGCGCTTGAGCGAGGCAGCCGAAGCCTGGCGCCCACGCATCGCCGGCTTGAAGGGACCCTATGTCACGCTGCTGGTTGGCGGCGCGACCGGTCCCTATGTCTTCAGCCGGCGGACGGCGCAGCGGCTCGGCCGCGAAGCCAGTGCCTTTGCCCGGGCGATGGGCGCCTCGCTGCTGGTCACCACCAGTGCGCGCACCGGCCATGGCGGCATGAAGGCTTTGCGCGAGGCGATCGATGTGCCCTGCCATTTCTATCAGTGGCGGCCGCGCGATCCCGAGAATCCCTATTTCGGCTTCCTCGGCCTCGCCGATGCCGTCATCGCAACTGCCGACAGCATGTCGATGATCGCCGAGGCCTGCATGACCGAGCGGCCGGTCTATTTGTTCGAATTCGGCAATGGCCCGGCGGCGATGCATGGCCCGCGCTCGCGCGACCCGCAGATCCGCCAATGGTGGCGGCCGTCGCAACTCCGCGATCAGGGTGTCCTCGGCCTTCCCTATGCCTGGTGGATCGGCCGGCCCGCCCGCAGGCTCAACCGCAGCCGCGATATCCGCCTCGTCATCGACCGCTATGTCACCTCCGGCCGCGCCCGCTGGCTGTCGCAGGAGCTGCTTGCAAATCCCGGGCGTTTGCGCGAGGAAGTGGCCAGCTGGCAGGCCAAGCCGCTGGAAGATGACAAGCTGGCGGCGACGGCGGTGCGCCGCATGATGGGCATCGACTGATGCGCCAGGATGAAATGAGCCAGGATAAATTGAACCGGGCCGGCCAGAATTGATCCGATGATGCCAGCGCCAGAAAGTTTCAGCCGCGGTGACGCGCCGATGACCGATTCCATCATCTCTTCCGGCAGCACGGAAGTGTCCACGACAGGACGGCCGGGCGACGCCGCATTGCCGCGCGTCTGGGTGATCCAATCCGACAAGGCCGGCGATAACGCCCAGCTCAAGGTGATCGCTGACAGCCTGCCCTGGCCCTATGTGACCAAGCAGATGATGGTGCGGTCGCAATTCGTGCTTGGCAAGCCGACGGTTTCGGCCTCCCTGCATCATGTCGACGAAGCACGTTCTGACCCGCTGACGGCACCTTGGCCCGATCTCATCCTCACCTGTGGCCGCCGCATGTCGATGGTGGCGCTGTGGGTGCAGGAACAGGCGCGCCTAGCTGCTGCCGCAGGCCCGGCTGGTGCGGTGCGGGTGCCGAAGATCGTGCTGGTCGGCATGCCGAAGCGCCATCCCGAGCGCTTCGATCTCTCCATCATGTCGGGACAGTATCGGGCCCTGCGCGGCGGCAACATGATGCAGATCGCCTATCCGTTTCAGCGCATCGATGAAACCTCCGTCGCCCGCGAAGCGGAAGCCTGGGCCACAACCTTTGCCGATTTTCCCAAGCCGCGCATCGCCGTGTTGGTCGGCGGTCTCACCAAGGCCGTGAGGTTCGATGCGGCGACCGCGGCGAAACTGGCGCGAGACATGCGCGATTTGCAGGCGCGCGAGGGTGGATCATTGATCGTTCTCACCAGTCGTCGCACGCCGGCCGCGGTGATTGCCGTGCTCGAGCGCGACCTGCCGCCGGGGACCACGCTCTATAAGTGGAATGCAGCCGGCGGGCCCAATCCCTACCGCGCCTTGCTGGGTCTCGCGGATCGCTTCGTGGTGACCAGCGACAGTCTCTCGATGCAAATGGAAATCGCCTGCCTCGGCCGGCCGCTCGCCATCTACCGGCTGCCGGAATCGATGTCATTCGGGCAAGGGACGCTCGCCCCATTGCTGGAGCGCCTGTTCTCGGTCGGTCCGCTGCACAAGGTGATGCGCGTCGTGGCCAAGCTCGGCAGCCGGCTGGGTTTCGGACATCACCGCGATATCAGCAATATTCACCATCAGCTGGTGGGGGACGGGCTGGCAGTCTGGTTCGGCGAGCCATTCCGTCTCGATGGCAAGCGGCCGAAGGACGAGTTGCCGGATGTGACCGCCCGTATTGTCGGGCTGCTGGAATAAAGCCGGCCTGGAGCGGGCTTGTCTGGGCTGAAATTAACCAATCGGCCGGTATCTGGGACGGGGCAACGGGGACCGGGCAATGACAGGCATTGCCGCGGCGCCACGTTATAATCGCCTGGACAGAATTGCGCGGCGCTAGGCCGCAGTGATTTTGACAATAAATTAGTGGTATATCGAGGGCATAGTGGTTGCGCGATTGTCTTGCCAAGTTCCGACCCGTTGGCCAAAATCGGCGCATGTCGACGAGGTGCCCCTCGTGGCACTTTTTGTCATGCCTGGAGCGCGGCTCGGGTTGGACCGGTGAGGTAGAATGTTAGATCGTTTTGTTAATCGAATTATCCGTGAAGTCGTGGTCCGGGCCTCGGTCCTGGCGCCGGCATCGAGCCGCCGGGAGATCCGGCGCCGCGCGCGCGGCCGCGAGGATACGCTCAATCTGTTGAAGTCGGATTATGCCGTCGTCTCGCATGGCAAGAGCGGCCGTACCTGGCTGAACGTGATGCTGTCGCGCTTCTTCCAGCTCCGCTATCACCTGCCGGAGCAGATGCTGCTCAGCTTCGACAACATGCATGACAAGAACGGGCAGATCCCGAAGGTCCTGTTCACGCATGACAACTACATCCGTGACTATACCGGTCAGGGTGCCACCAAGGCGACCTATTACACCAAGCCGACGGTGTTGCTGGTGCGCCATCCGGCGGATGTCGCCGTGTCGCAGTACTTCCAATGGCGCTATCGCATGATGCCGCACAAGAAGACGCTGAACGAATATCCGGCCCATGGTGCCGAGGTCTCGATCTTCGACTTCGTGCTCAATGAAGATGCCGGTCTCGCCCGTGCCATCCGCTTCATGAATGAATGGGCCAAGGAAATGCCGCGCATGCAGCAGGTCCTGGTGGTGCGCTACGAGGATCTGCGCGTCAATACCAAGGGCGAGCTGCATCGCATCCTCACCTTCATGAGGCAGAATCCGAGCGACGACGAAGTCGCGAAGAGCGTCGAATTCGCCGCCTTCGAGAACATGAAGAAGCTCGAGGAGAAGCGGGTGTTCTGGCTGACCGGCAAGAAGATGCTGCCGGGGCAGAAGGGCAATCCGGATTCCTACAAGACCCGGCGCGCCAAGGTCGGCGGTTATCAGGATTATTTCGACGACGCCCAGGTCCAGCAGATCAAGGACTTTATCAGTGCCCGTCTGGATCCGGTTTTCGGCTATGGCAACGATGCCACCAAGCCGACCACCGATCCGGCACCGGTCAAAGGAGTGGCGGCCAGCTGAGCGCTGGCCGCGAATGACGCCCGGCATGGGCGTCGCAATCATTGTCAACGCCACGAGGGTTGAACGACATGACGACTGAAGCAACGGCGAATACGACGGCAGCGCAACCGAAGCCCTGCATCTTCATTCAGACCAACCGCAAGCAATTGCTCGGCGCGTTGATCTCGGAATATTCGCTGAAGCGCAACTCGGCCACGCCCGACGCCTTCGACGTCAAGATCATGCACAAGGAAGACTACGATTTCTTCCGGCAGAAGGAAGGCAAGGTCTATCTGCGCGATCGCATGAAGCGCGTCTGGCTGAATGACGATCTGCAATCCTTCACGCCGACCCGTTTCCTGCCGCCGGAGCTGATGGGCTATCAGGGCCGCTCGCTCGTCATCGATCCCGATGTGTTTGCGGTCGGCGATGTCTGCGAGCTGCTCAACCGCGATATGCAGGGTTACGCGGTCATGTGCCGTACGCGTGGCGGCCATCGCAAGTCCTTTGCCACCAGCGTCATGCTGCTCGACAATGCCAAGCTGACGCATTGGCAGGTCGAAAAGCAGTTCAACGAGATGTTCGAATTCAAGCGCGACTACATCCAGTGGACGGGCCTGGATCTCGAACCGGAAGGCAGCGTCGGACTGTTGGAATCCGAATGGAACGATTTCGACCGCCTGACGCCGGCGACGAAGATGATCCACAACACGCGCCGCAAGACGCAGCCCTGGAAGACCGGGTTGAAGGTGGATTTCGCGCCGGTCGACCGGGTCTACTTCTTCCCGCCCTGGGCCTGGATCATGCAGGCACGGCGCAAGCTGTTCGGTGACTATGGCCTGCTCGGCCACTATCAGCCGCATCCCGATCCCAATCAGGAACACTTCTTCTTCGGCCTGCTGCGCGAATGCTTGGAGAAGGGCATCATCACCGAAGCGCAGGTGCGTGACGAGATGAAGCACAACCATGTGCGTCATGACGCGCTCGAGGTCGTGCGCAAGGTGCCGACCCTGGCCGCCGCCGCGTAACGCGACAGCCGATTCATTTCAGCAAAAAGGGACGTGCGCCTGCCGCACGTCCCTTTTGTTTTGCCCTGTCGTTTGCCGATCGCCTTCTGCTTGCCGGTGGCACGCTACGAACGCTGCGCCTGTTCGAATACCTGTTTGACGCGGGCGGCTGCCTGGGCGAGATCGCCGGATACGGCCGGTTTGCTGGGCGCCTGATCGTCACCCAGCCAGGCGGCGCGGCCGCTGGTCACCAAGGGGCGGAGCATATTGCGCATGTCGCGGCGAATGCGTCGGGGCAGGCCGTGAAACATCAGCCAGTGCAGCAGGCGCTTCGGCCGGAACGGCATGGGGCCGCTCTTTTCAACCGGGCTTGGCCCGCTTGCCCGCATGCCGGTCCAGCCATAGCCGAGATCGAAGAAATAGACCGGCTTCCCGGTGGCACAGGCCTCGGCCACCATCGACATGCTGTCGCCGGTGACGATGATCTGGTCGGCAAGGCCGAGGAAGCCGAGATAGGGATTGTTCTCCGGCTGGGCGCTCCAGCGGTAGAAATGGCACGGCACGTCGATTGCCGCTTCGAGCGCATCACTGGCTTCGACCTTGGTGCGCGGGCTGGTGGCGACCAGCAGGCTGCCGCCTTGCTGGCGCGCCATCCTCGCCGCTTCCTGGCCGAGACAATGCGCCATCCGCGCATCGAAGACGTAAGGCGGCGCATCGCCACCGACCATCACCGCGATCCGGGGGTACGGCAAGGCCGCGATGCGGTCGCGCCATGTCTCGGCCGCCATCGCCATGCGGCCCTGGGTCACGCCGTGCAGCGGCAAGTCGATCTGCAGCACATTGGCGAGCAGCGGCACGTTATATTGCGGCGTGGTGATGACGAGGTCGAAATCCGCCAGCTTCGACCACGGCCGGCCAAGATGGACAATGACGCTGCGCCCCTGGCTCTGTTGCTTGATCCAGCGAGCAATCGGTTCATTGCGTCGGCCGGCGGTGATGACGAGATCCGGCCAGGGCGCACCCAGTTCGTCGGAGCGGCGCCAATCGACACCGGCGCGCTTCAAGCCGAGCAGGATATTGGTGACGAACTCATAGGGTTTATGGGCGAAGCGCTTGATCTCGAAGGGCCAGCCCAGGGCCTCGGCCAGGGCCACCATCTGCGCCTTGTCGCCGGCGCGAAAGCCGGTCAGCAGCCAGACGCGCGGGCCGATATCTCCCGTTATCGGATGACCGGGTTCTGTTGCTGGGGAAACGGGTCGCTCTGCGCTCACGTTGCTGCTGCTTGCATCATTATTCTTGGTATCGGCCTCAATTGAACCGGCGCCGGGATGGGGTCAAGCCATTTGTCGGGCACGGCCGGACCGCTGCTACTGTTTCGGCGCATTGGAGACCAGATGCAGGCGCCTCCATAGCACATCATTGATGGCGGCCACCGGGGCACCATGCAGCACCGGATCGGGTGCCCCGGTCAGCAGCAAATTGACGGTGCGGTCATAGCTGTCCGGGTCCAGCAGGCCAATCTTGTAATGGGCGGGATCGATGGCGGCATCGACCGCATCGAGGCTGGCCTTGAGGGCGGCGGTCCAGGCCGGGCCGCCGATCGCGGTGTCGGCCGGCTTGTCGCTGCCGGTCTTGCCGCTGGCGGCCTTCTGGCTGTTGCGGCCGTTTGCCAGAGCGTTGCCGGCGGGAGTGTTGCTGGCAGCAGCATCGCCGGCGGCGGTGGCACTCTGTGCTGCGGCATCGCGCAACTGGCGCAAGGCCGCCGCGCGGTCGTCATGCAGCTTTTGCCAGCCGCGGATGCTGGCGGCGAGGAAGCGGCTATAGAGATCGACGCGATTATCGTCGGCCAGGTCTTTCGCACGCGCGTAGAGCCCGTCTTCCAGCGTGCCGACACCGAGATCGTCATAGCGGAAGACAATGCGTCCGGTGACGGCGATGCCGGCCGCCTGCAGCTGGCGCTGCGCGATATAGCTGGTGGAGGTTGCACAATCGAGCCGCGGATCGGTGAGTGCGCCCGAAGCGCGGGTCTGGCGCAGCACGGTGACGCCGTCCTCTTCGCCGAAGGTGCTGATATTGAGCTGGCTCATCCAGGCATAGAAGGGGCTTTCCTCGCCGCCGAACCAGACGCCGATCGTGGTGCCGTGAAGATCGGCCGGCTTGGCGATGGGCGGCCGGCAATAGAGCCCCAGCGTGCTGTGCTGGAAGAATTGGGCGACCAATTGCACCGGCGCACCGCCTTGATGCAATTGCAAAGCCGCCGGCATCAGGTCGATGGCGAGATCGGCCTTGCCATCGACCAGCAGGCGGCTGGGCGACTGCCCGCTGCTGCTGATGAAATCGACCACGAGGCCGCGATCGCGGAAATAGCCCTCGCTGTCGGCGAGATAGTAGCCGATGGTGCGCGGGCTGGGCCCATCCGGCAGGGCGATGGTGAGATGGCGCGGGGCGTTGGTATTGGCGCCTGCCGTGCTGCTGCTATCGGCGGTCTGCAGCTCATCGGCGGAAGCAACCGCGCTGACCAGGCCGCAGGCCACGGTCAGCGATAGCAATGCGGAGAAAATATTGGCGGATAACGGCGGCCGGCATGACCCTGTGGCCGCTTGGCAGGTCGCGCTCTCTCGATGCCGGCGGCGGGGTCGCGCCATGTCTTGTCTGCCTCCCTCAAGCGACCCGCAGACTACAGAGCGCCATCGATTGGTCAAGCCGGGTCGGCCGTTTCGCCCCGCTGCGGTTGCAATGCGTGACGCTTTTCTGCTGCGCGGAACGCCGACCCCACTATGATAGCTCTCCGATGATGCCGACGCGCCGGTTGTCCCCGAGCGCCGCCGGTATTGGGTAACGAGATTGAAATGACGAGGCTGATGTGCCGTTGATCACCGATCCCGCTTCGGCGAATGCCGCCGGCCAGGCCGCACCGGCCCAGGCGATGCCGCAATCCTTCGCCGTCATCGGCGCCGGTGCCTGGGGCACGGCCCTGGCGGTACTGGCCTGCCGCGCCGGGCGAACCACCAGCCTTTACGCCCGCCGCCCGGATCACGCTGTCACCTTGCGCGAGCAGCGGGAGAATGCCCGCTACCTGCCGCGCATCGAGCTGCCGCATGACCTCGCCATCCAGGACGATCTGGCGGTGAGCTTGTCGGCGGCCGAGGCGGTGCTCTATGCCCAGCCGGCGCAGCATTTCCGTGACTTCTGCCGTCAGGCCAAGCTGTATCTCCGGCCCGAAACGGTGCTGGTGATCTGCGCCAAGGGGATCGAGCTCGGGACCGGCCAATTGCTGACGGAGATTGCCGCGCGTGAATTGCCGGGTCAGCCCGTCGCCGTCCTCTCCGGCCCCAGCTTCGCCGCCGAAGCGGCGCTCGGCCTGCCCACCGCGGTCTGCGTCGCCACCCAACTGCCGGGGCTTGCCGAGCGGTTGATGCTGGCCTTGAGTCATGGCGGCTTCCGGCCCTATGGCGCCGCCGATCCGATCGGAGTCGAGGTGGCGGGCGCCACCAAGAACGTGCTGGCGATTGCCTGCGGCATCGTCATCGGCCGCGGCCTTGGTGAAAATGCCCGGGCGGCATTGATCACCCGCGGCCTTGCGGAGGTCACGCGCCTTGCCATCGCCAAGGGCGGCAAGTCCGAGACCCTGATGGGCCTCGCCGGTTTCGGCGATCTCATCCTCACCTGCTGCAGCACCAAGTCGCGCAATACTTCGCTGGGGCAGGAGCTGGGGGCGGGGCGGCCCCTGGCGCAGATCCTCGCGCATCGCCATACCGTGGCCGAGGGCGTCACCACCGCGACCGCCTTGCGTCGCCTCGCCGCCGATCTCGCGGTCGAGATGCCGATCTGCACGGCGGTCGATCAGATCCTGCAAGGCGAGATGGCGATCGATGACGCGGTCCAAGCCCTGCTGGCCCGGCCGCTCAAGCGCGAATCCTGACAACCCAGGGTTGACAGCCTGAGCGGGCCCATCTTTTGCATCGGCTTGCCTCGCGTCTTCTGCTATCATTTCATCATAGGAAAGTAATGTAACTGACAGTTGCGGCGGATTGGTCATGCCCGGCGGGCCGTACGGTTCGAAGATTGGGGTGTCTGCGGCTACAGCTGCCATGGCGTAAGAAGGGAAGGAATATCGCGACATAAGGCCTCCGGCTGTGAGCCGGCAGGCCAATAGGGAGGGATCAATATGTCCAGCGTGACAAAGGGCGAGGACGTCTATTCGGCTGCCAAGGCGCTTGGTTATGTCGAATCGGGACTGAAGCGGGAAACCAATTGGTGGGGCGCTTTTGTCATTGGCCTCGCTGGCACCATCCTGGTCACAGGCATCGCGCCCGTCATGGCAACTACCTTGGGCGCCTCGTCGATCCCCATCACGGTGCTCATCACGCTCAGCGGCTGGATCCTTTGCATGATCCTGGCCGAGCTCGCCGCCATGATGCCAGAGCGCACCGGCGGTTCGCCCTCTTATGCTTATCCGGCCTATAAGGATCGGTGGCCGCGACTCGCCAAGCATATCAACGGCATCACCGCCTGGGCCTATTGGCTCGGCTGGTTCCCGGTGGCGCCGCTGAACATGATTCTGGCGTCCTTCTATCTCGCCGCCGTGTTCCATCTCGACACTACGGCGGGCTTCACGCCAATTCACACGCCTATCGCCTATTGGACCCTCGGCATTTCCATCGTCGGTATTCTGCTTTTCTTCATTCCAGCCTATCGCGGCATTCGCTTCGGCACCGTTTTTGCGACCGTGCTGGCTTTGCTGTCGATGATCCCGCTCACCTTCATCGCCGTTGCCTGGATCTTCAATCCGTCGCTGATCAATATGAGCGAGCTCGCCGGCTTCCGTCATCTAGACGGCAGCAGTTTCTTTGCCGATATGAACGGCTACGGCTGGATCACGGTCTACATCGCCTATGGCTTCTTGTTGAGCTGGAACGTGATCGCCATGGAAGCGGCAGCTTGTTATATCGGTGAATGCAGCAATCCCGATCACGATGCCAAGGTCGCCATGAACCTGGAAGGCGGCTACGGCATGTTGATCTACACCCTGATCCCTGTCGCCTTTGTCGTGGTGCTCGGCTCGAAGGCCCTGTCGGATCCCAATCTCGTCGACCCCAAGGCGATGTTTGTTACCTTCGCCAGCAAGCTTTTTCCCGGCTGGGGCGGCGCGCTCGATTACATTATCGCCGCCATGCTGATCGTGGCGCTGGCACTTTCGGCCTTGAACGCCATCATGGGATCGGGGCGGGCGCTTT
>DATMUQ010000731.1:0-7823 GCA_035563795.1 Terriglobales bacterium
ATCTCAATCCCGTCAATCGTCATCTTGGGCATGTTAGTGCTCACCCGATCATCGCAGCTGTTGTCGTTACTCGGCCGCCTTCAGGCCGCGATATTCCTTGATCCGCCGTTCCACTTCGGGACGGAAATGCCGCATCAGGCCCTGGATCGGCCAGGCCGCCGCATCGCCCAAAGCGCAAATCGTATGTCCTTCGATCTGCTTGGTGACTTCGAGCAGCAGGTCGATCTCGCCGATCTCCGCCTCGCCTTTCACCAGGCGCTGCATGATGCGGTACATCCAGCCGGTGCCTTCGCGGCACGGCGTGCACTGGCCGCAGCTCTCATGCATGTAGAAATGCGACAGACGCGCGATCGCCTCGACCACATCGGTCGACTTGTCCATGACGATGACGGCCGCCGTGCCGAGGCCCGATTGGACCGCGCGCAGGCTGTCGAAATCCATCAGGACTTCATCGCAGATCGACTTCGGCAGCATCGGCACCGAGGAACCTCCGGGAATGATGGCGAGCAGGTTGTCCCAGCCGCCACGCACGCCACCGGCATGCTTCTCGATCAGTTCCTTGAGCGGAATGCCCATTTCCTCTTCGACATTGCAGGGCTTGTTCACATGGCCCGAGATGCAGAAGAGCTTGGTGCCGGTATTCTTCGGCCGGCCAAGACCGGCGAACCAGGAAGCGCCCCGGCGCAGGATGGTCGGCGCGACAGCGATGGATTCGACGTTGTTGACGGTGGTCGGACAGCCATAGAGGCCGCAAGCCGCCGGGAAAGGCGGCTTCAGGCGCGGCTGGCCCTTCTTGCCTTCCAGGCTTTCGATCAGCGCGGATTCTTCGCCGCAGATATAGGCGCCGGCACCGCGATGCAGGAAGATGTCGAAGTCGTAACCCGAACCGCAGGCATTCTTGCCGATGAGGCCAGCTTCGTAAGCCTCGTCGATCGCTACCTGGATGTTGGAGGCTTCGTTATAGAACTCGCCGCGGATGTAGATATAGGCGGCCGAGGCGCGCATCGCGAAACCGGCGATCAGGCAGCCTTCCAGCAACATATGCGGATCGAAGCGGCAGATCTCGCGATCCTTGCAGGTGCCGGGTTCGGATTCATCGGAATTGACCACCAGATAGGACGGACGACCATCCGACTGCTTCGGCATGAAGGACCACTTCATGCCGGTCGGGAAACCGGCGCCGCCGCGGCCGCGCAGTTCCGACTTCTTGATCTCTTCGATGATGACATCCTGGCCGAGATCCATCAGGGCCTTGGTATTGTCCCAGAGGCCGCGGCGCTTGGCACCGGCGAGACGCCAATCGTCCTGGCCGTAGAGATTGCGGAAGATGCGATCCTGATCCTTCAACATGATCTCATTCTCCCGTTGCCGGCTTCATGCCGAATTCCGTCAGGGTGGTGGCACCACCGACCGGGGCGGAATTCAGCCGGTCGACCTGTGGACCATGCTGCGGCTTCTTGCCGGCCTTCAAATCTTCCAGCAGGCGGTCGAGCTTGGCCTCGTCGAGGTCTTCATAAAAATCGTCATTCACCTGGACGACCGGGGCATTGACACAAGCCCCTAGGCACTCCACCTCAACCAAAGTGAAGAGGCCGTCTTCGGTGGTTTCCTTGAGGCCGATACCGAGCTTCTTCTTGCAAGTATCGGTCATGTTCTGCGCACCGCGCAGCCAGCACGGTGTCGTGCGGCAGACCTGCAGCAGGTACTTACCGACCGGCTTCAGGTTGAACATGGTGTAGAAGGTCGCGACCTCGTAGACGCGGATCGGCGCCATCTCAAGGACCCCGGCGACGTGATCCATCGCCGCGCGCGGCAGCCAGCCACCATGCTGGCGTTGCGCAAGATCGAGCAGCGGCAGCACCGCACTGGCCTGGCGGCCTTGCGGATAGCGGGCGATGATCTTGTCAGCGCGTGCGCGATATTCCGCCGTGAAGGCGAAACTCGCCGGCTGGAAGTCCTCGTTTCCTTGCGTCGTACTCATCGATCGATCTCGCCAAACACGATATCCATGGAACCCAGAATGGCGACGGAGTCAGCCAGCATGTAACCCTTGCTGCAGAAATCCATCGACTGCAGATGGGCAAAGCCTGGGGCGCGAATCTTGCAGCGATACGGACGATTGCTGCCGTCGGAAATCAGATAGACGCCGAATTCGCCCTTGGGCGCTTCAACGGCGGTATAGGTCTCGCCCGCCGGCACGTGGAAGCCTTCGGTATAGAGCTTGAAATGATGGATCAGCGCTTCCATCGAGCGCTTCATCTCGCTGCGCGGCGGCGGCGTCACCTTGCGCTCGACCGAGGTAGCCGGACCGCCCGGCATCTGGGCGACACACTGCTTCACGATCTTCAGCGACTGGCGCATCTCTTCCATGCGGACGAGATAGCGGTCGTAGCAATCGCCGTTCTTGCCGATGGGAATGTCGAAATCCATCTTGTCGTAGACGAGATAAGGCTGCGACTTGCGGAGATCCCAGGGCACGCCAGCGGCGCGCAGCATCGGACCGGTAAAGCCCCAATCCAGCGCATCCTGCACCGACACATGGCCGACATCGACCAAGCGCTGCTTGAAGATGCGGTTCTCCGTCAGCAGGCCTTCGAGATCATCGAGCACCTTGGGGAATTTCTCCGCCCAGGCGCCGATATCGTCGAGCAGCCCCGCCGGCAGATCCTGGTGGACACCGCCCGGACGGTAATAGGCGGCGTGCAGACGCGCACCGCTAACCCGCTCATAGAACTCCATCAGCAATTCGCGTTCCTCGAAAGCCCAGAGGAACGGCGTCACTGCGCCGACATCCATCGCATAGGCCGGGACGTTCAGCAGATGGTTGAGGATGCGGCCGATCTCGTCGAACAGCACGCGGATATACTGGCCGCGCACCGGCACTTCAATGCCCAGCAGCTTTTCGACCGCGAGGACGAAAGCGTGTTCCTGGTTCATCGGCGAGACGTAATCGAGGCGATCAAAATAGGGAATCGCCTGCAGATAGGTCTTGTTCTCGATCAGCTTCTCGGTGCCGCGATGCAGCAGACCGATATGCGGGTCGATGCGACGGACGATTTCGCCGTCCATCTCCATGACCATGCGCAACACGCCATGGGCCGCCGGATGCTGCGGCCCGAAATTCATGGTGAGCGGTTTGATCTGCGTTTCGGCCATCAGTTGTTCTTTCCAGCCTTTTCGTCACCCGGCAGCACGCGCGGTTGCAGCATGCCTTCCCACGGGCTGACGAAATCGAAGTTGCGGAATTCCTGCGGCAGGCGCACCGGCTCGTAGACGACGCGCTTCAGCTCTTCGTCGTAGCGCACCTCGACATAGCCGGTCAGCGGGAAGTCCTTGCGGAAGGCATGCCCCTCGAAACCATAGTCGGTGAGGAGGCGGCGCAGATCGGGATTGCCGTCGAAGAAGATGCCGTACATGTCGTAGGCTTCGCGTTCGAACCAGCCGGCGGTCGAAAAGACAGCAACGACGGAAGGAACAGCCGCGTCTTCCGCCACGGGAACTTTCACCCGGATGCGGTAGTTGTGCTTGATGCTGAGCAGATTGTAGACGACGTCGAAGCGCGGCTCGCGATCGGGGAAATCGACACCACAGATATCGAGCAGCAGCTTGAACTGGCAGTTCTGATCGTCGCGCAGGAAGGTCAGCGCCTGGACAATCTTTCCCGGCTCGACCGTCAGCATCAGCTCGCCGAGGCGCACTTCACTCTGTCGCACGGCATTGCCGAGCGACGCAGTGATGTAGTCTGCAAGCTCGCGATAAACATCACTCATCGGATGGGCTCCCCAAGTCGGCCTGGCAGAACACGCGATCAGCGCGCGATCGAGCCAACCCGACGGATCTTCTTTTGCAGCTGCAGGATGCCATAGACCAGGGCCTCCGCCGTCGGCGGGCAGCCCGGGACATAGATATCCACCGGCACGATGCGATCGCAGCCACGGACGACTGCATAGGAGTAGTGATAATAGCCGCCGCCATTGGCGCAGGAGCCCATGGAGATCACCCAACGCGGCTCGGCCATCTGGTCGTAGACCTTGCGCAAGGCGGGCGCCATCTTGTTGGTCAGCGTACCGGCGACGATCATGACGTCGGACTGGCGCGGACTGCCGCGCGGCACCACGCCGAAGCGATCGAGATCGTAGCGCGCCATATAGGCATGCATCATCTCGACGGCGCAGCAGGCGAGACCGAAAGTCATGGGCCACAGCGAGCCGGTGCGGGCCCAGTTGACCAGCTTGTCGACCTGGGCGACGACGAAGCCCTTGTCGGTCAATTCATCATTGACGGCGCGCAGGATACGATCCTGGGCCGGTCCCGGCGGCAAGCCATTCGCCGGCAAGGAAGTCGGCGTCAGCGAGACGTTTCCGCTCATTCCCATTCCAGCGCTCCCTTCTTCCACTCATAAATGAACCCGACGGTGAGCACGCCGAGGAAGATGATCATCGACCAGAAGCCGAACATACCGATCTTGCCCAGTGACACCGCCCAGGGAAACAGGAAGGCGACCTCGAGGTCGAAGATGATGAACAGGATCGAGACCAGATAGAAGCGCACATCGAACTGGCGGCGCGCATCATCGAAGGCCTCGAAACCGCACTCATACGGCGACAACTTCTCGGCATCCGGCTTTTGCCGGCCGATGAACAAAGAAGCCACCACCATCACGAGCGAAAGGCCTGTCGCGATCACGATGAAAATCAGGATCGGCAGGTATTCACGAAGCAGGTCGTTCATCCCAACAACACCCCATCAGGACGCCTGATCTGACGCGACCAATTTCCCCGATCGTTCACGCCAGTCAGCAAGAAAAACTGCGCCCAACGGCCACTTGCGACCGTGTTGCGCTGCGGGGCTACTATAAGGCCCGGTGCTGACCGGCGAAAGGCTAAAATGACCGATTCGCAGCTGAGAATTGATCGCAGCAAGACGCGCCTTGTATTTGAAATATTAGGGAAATTTTGAAGTGCCAGAAAAGGCAAAATGGCGCGAGTGACGGGACTTGAACCCGCGGCCTCCGGCGTGACAGGCCGGCGCTCTAACCAACTGAGCTACACCCGCGCAACTAACCGCGTTGCGGTGGCGGTCATGTACTAAGCCGCCGGGAGCATGTCAACACAATTAACGAAACCGTCTTAAATAGTTGTGGATGGCCCACAATGGCCCCTCAGGGCACCACCACGCTTTGCCAACCGGCGGGCGTCCAGCGCAGCAAAGCCGGTGAAACCGCATGTCCCGCCTGGGCCGCCATGTCGCGTGCCGTCGCAGCGAAAGTCCGCACCGACTGGCTGCCGTTTTCCTCGCAATAAATCACCGTATCGCTGGCCGGCACCGCGATCAGCAGATGGCCATCCAGCTGTTGCGCCAAGGCGGCCCAATCCTTGGTCGCCATCACGCGACTCGTCTCGTCGCCTTTGCTTTGAATGACGCCGATCTGATGCGGTGTCAGGTCGTGTGTCACCGTGGTCAGCGGCGGCAAGGCTGCGATCGCATTCTGCTGCCCCAAGGCAAAGGCATCGCCGGGCGCAAGTCGTAGCTGATCGAGATCGCTTGTGGTGGCGAGCCGAAACACGCCGGCCGAATCAGCCGAATCGGATTCGACCGCGAGGACTTGCCAGAGATCCCCCACCAGCGGCTGGGCGACGATTGATTCAGCGCTTTGCTTGGCGGCCGTGACTTCGGTCCCCGACCGCAAGACGAGCCGGAGATTCTCCGGCCTGGCCGGAACGGATGCCGCTACGGGAGCTGGCGTTGCCAGCACGGCCGATGAGGGGGCTGCCGATGACGGGGCCGCCGCTGCCGTTTCGGATCGTGTGGCTTTTGGCGCCACGCAGGCTGACAGCAGCAAGGCGCAGCACAAAGCTATGCCGCCGACGAAATGACCGCGCCGGCACCGCCCCGCGGATTGCGCAAGTTTGGACACGCCAGGAACTCCCCACTGTTCAACCGCCGCCCCTCTTACCGGCAATGTCACAAAGGAAAGTTAACCGGTCAATCCTGTCCTATTCGAATTAATAACCTACCAGTTATTAATTCTTGACGATCCATAACTACGGAGTTATTGATCTCGCCATGACACCCGATCCCGACATGCTTTTCAGAACCCTCGCCGACCCGACCCGCCGGGCCATCTTCGAACGCCTGTGTCGTGACGGCGAACAGACGGTCCGCGCCTTGACCGACCAGTCGGGCGTGTCGCAACCGGCCGTCTCCAAGCATCTCGGCGTCCTCAAGCTCGCCGGCCTCGTGCAGGACCGGCCAGCGGGCCGCCAGACCCATTACAGCGCCCAGCCGAAGGCGCTGCGGCCATTGATCGATTGGATGGCTTTCTATGGTGCCTTCTGGCGTGACCGCTTCGACGCGCTCGAAGACTTGCTGAACAGGATGGACCAATGACCGAGACAATCACCGACTGCACCGTCATCGTCGAACGCCTGCTGCCCCATGCACCCGAGAAGGTCTGGCGCGCGCTCACGCAATCGCATCTGCTCGATGAATGGCTGATGAAGAACGATTTCCAGCCGGTGGTCGGCCACAGGTTCAATTTCCGCGCCACGCCAATGCCGCACTGGAACGGTGTCACCGATTGCGAGGTGCTGGAAGTCGAGGCCAATCGCCGCCTCTCTTATAGCTGGAATGCGTCAGGCGATGAGGCGGCCAATGGATTGAGGACGGTCGTGGCCTGGACATTGACGCCGGTTGCCGGCGGGACTCAACTCCGCATGGAACAATCGGGCTTCCGCGCAAACGAAACCGCCAATTACCAGGGCGCCAAATATGGCTGGCAGCGTTATCTCGCCACCCTGGAAAATGTCGTTGCCGGTTTGGACTGAGAACGGGGCATAGAGCACATATGCAGCGCGTCATCCGCTATCACCCGATCCTCGTCATTCTGCATTGGCTGCTGGCGGCATTGATCATCGCCGCCTTGTGCATCGGCTTTCTCTCTTTGGCCGCGACGCCGAATACCGATCCCGGCAAGATCCCGGTTCTGCGCCTGCACATGGCCGGCGGCATGCTGATCCTGGCTTTGACGGTGCTACGGGCAGTGACGCGAAAATTCACCGCCCGCCCTGCCCCGATCTCCACCGGCCATCGCCTGGCCGACAGCCTGGCGCCCCTCACCCATTACGGCTTCTATGCGCTCATCCTGCTGATGGTGGGAACCGGCTATGCGACGGGGATCATCGCCGGTTTACCCGCGATCGTCTTCGCCAATTCCGGCGATCCGCTGCCGCCCAATTTCGATGCCTATCCGACTTTCACGGCGCATTTCTATCTGGCGCTCGCATTGCTCGCGCTGATCGTCCTGCATATCGCCGCAGCTTTATATCATCATGCCGTGCGCAAGGATGGCCTGCTGCGCCGCATGGCTTTCGGCAAGCGGCGCATGGACACTTCTGTTCCTGCTGAGTGAGAGAAAGAGAAAGGCCCCTCAGGCCGTCTCAAACGCGAAGTGACGGTGAAGTTCGGCCCGCCCCTTCGTCGTGATGTGCAGCGCACGGCTATCGCGCTGCCGTTCGATCCAGCCGAGATCGAAGCAGCGTGTGGCAAGCGCGACGCCCAAGGCACCGCCGATATGCAGGCGACGTTCACTCCAATCGAGGCAAGGCTTGCAAAAGATGCGATGGGACCTGCTCTCCTCGGTCAGGGCGACGCCCAAGTCCTGCAACAAAGTCCGACCCGGCGCGGTCAGCATCCCCGCCTCGCCGCTCATCTCGATCTGCCCTTGCGCGATCATGGCATCGGCAATCGCCACGCCAAGCCGCCCAGCCAGATGATTGTAACAGGTGCGGGCCTCGCGCAACGCCTCGTCGCGGCAGGAAGAC
>DATMUQ010000732.1:0-4740 GCA_035563795.1 Terriglobales bacterium
CAGCGCGGCGGAATCGTTGCTGTCGCTGGCCGCTGCCGTCTGATCGGCAGCAACCGTGCTGACCTGGCTCTGCGGCGACAGGCCGCCCAGGCCAAGCGACAGGCCGATCACCAGCGAGCAGCAAGCCGCCGCAACACTTGTGGTCATGCCGAAAGCCGGCCGCGCCGATAGCGTCGTCACACCGTCAAGCCAGGGCCGCGGCAGGAAGCGGGCAAGCCAGTTGGCCCGCCGCTGCTGATGCAGCTGCGGGATCTCCAGCAGCTTGCGCTGCAATTCCATTGGCATCTTCACCGGCGCAAAGGCGTCGCTGAGATCGCGTTCAAAGTCAAAATCGTTCTGTGTCATCGCCATGATCCCGGTTGCTTGCTCTCATCCCCAAGAGCCTTTGGCCGTTTCTTCGTCCATCGCGCATTCATCTGCCGTTCTCCCCTCGTTTCACGGCACCACAACAGCAATCCTGTCACGTCTTTCTTTGTCATTCGTCGGCTACATCCGTCTCGCCGCCGAGCTGCGCCCGCAAGCTGCGCTTCGCCCGCACCAGCAAGGCCTCGAAGGCCTTCACCGACATATCCATCGCCACCGCCGCAGCGGCATTCTTCAACCCGGTCGTATAGGTTAAAGCGATCGCCGCGCGCTGGCGTTCCGGCAAAGCCGCGACGGCCTTCTCCAAAGCCAATTGCTGCTGCGACTTCTCGAGCATTTCCAGCGCATCGGCGCCGGGATCCATCGGTTCTTCAATGGCCTCGATATTGGCCGAGACCGGCTTGCGCTTCAGATCGAGGCAGCGATTGACCACCACCCGGTATAGCCAGGTGCTGAACTTCGCCCGGCCCGATTGCCAGTCGCGCGCCCGGGTCCAGACCTGGATGAAGGCATCCTGCACCACATCCTCGGCATCGCCGCGCCGGCCGGTGATGCGAAAGGCCAGGCTGAAGGCGCGCTCACCATGGCGCTTCATCAATTCGGAAAATGCCGCAGAGTCGCCGGCGGCAATCGCCGCCAGCAGGCTGTCATCGTCGGCGCCTATCGTAGTCAGTCGAGTACTGACGGCGGCTTCTTCAGCCATCCGCTCCCTTCCGCGCCAAATGATATTTGCGCAAGCAGTCACTGTAGACCAACTCCTTTACCACTACTCGTCGCATCATGCGGTATCGCAATGGCGTGATTTTCATTCGCCGCCAATGCCACAATCACCGGGCGCTCGTCACCCAGATCCGACATCTCGCACCAGCCGACAAAGGTGCCGCGCCAGTCGACCTGACGGCGCCGATGCAAATCCGCGGAGCAGAGAAAATCCCACGTAAAATCAATAACCTGCATGATCGGACATAATCTGTCACACGCTGCCTTCGAGGTTTTCACGGGCGAGCGAGCAAAACCCTGTGCGGCCAGTCCTAGAGCCGGATCGTTTTAGACAGAATCGCTCCGCGATTTTGTCTAAAACGTGAATCCGTCTCTATTCAATAAGATAGAGGAACGATCGCGCTCTAGCCTTCAGGAGGGAAATGACAGATTTGAACAAGCATCCTGGCATCCCGCCGGCAGGCCGACAGCCTGCTGACTGCCGCCAAGTCATTGACGGCAGGGATGAATCAGGTGCGAGAGCGGCGGCATCTGCCGCCGCCGGAAAGATGCAGGCTAGATCTATCGGGATATCAGGCGTCGAGGCCCTTGCGGCCCATTTCCAGGAACTTCTCCCGGCGCTGGTCGCGGATTTCCACGCCGCTCATGCCGGCAAAGCGGCCGAGCGCCCGTTCGATCGCATCGCCGAGGCCGGTGACCGTCTGGGGCGCGCCGCGGTGGGCCCCGCCCAGGGGCTCCGGCACGATCTCATCGATGACGCCGAGCGATTTCAGATCCTCGGCCGTCAGCTTCAAGGCTTCGGCGGCGTCACGGGCCTGTTCGGCGCTACGCCACAGGATCGAGGCGCAGCCTTCCGGTGAGATCACCGAATAGACCGAATGCTCCAGCATGATGATGTGATTGGCGGCGGCGAGCGCAATGGCACCGCCGCTGCCGCCCTCGCCGATGATTGCGGAGATGAGCGGCACCTGCACCTTGAGGCAGGCCTCGATCGAGCGGGCAATGGCTTCGGCCTGGCCGCGGGCTTCGGCTTCGACGCCCGGGAAGGCACCGGGCGTATCGACCAGGGTCACGATCGGCAGCTGGAAGCGCTCGGCGAGTTCCATCAGGCGGATCGCCTTGCGATAGCCCTCCGGCTTCGCCATGCCGAAGTTATGACGCACACGGCTGGTGGTATCGGCGCCCTTCTCATGGCCCATGACCACGACCGGCTGGCCCCGGAAACGGCCGAGCCCACCAAGGATCGCCTTGTCATCGGCGAAGTTGCGGTCGCCGGCCAGCGGCACGTAATCGGTGATCAGGCCGGCGACATAGTCGATGAAATGCGGCCGCTCGGGATGGCGGGCGACCTGGGTCTTCTGCCAGGCGCTGAGCTTGCCATAAGTCTGGCGCAGCAGGCGCTCGGCCTTGCTTTGCAGTTTGGCGACTTCCTCGGCGATGTTGATGTCATCGCCATTCGACAGGTGACGGAGCTCGGCAATCTTGCCTTCAAGCTCTGCCACCGGCTTTTCGAAATCCAGGAAAGTCGCCATTTACTGCTTCAACCTCGTGAGTGATTTATTTGGCCGCAGCGATCTGCTTAGCCTTTGCCACCAGCACTTCTGCCTGGCGGATCGATGCGAGATCGATCAGGCGGCCATCCAAAGAAACTGCACCTTTGCCTTCGCGTTGCGCCTGGGCCATCGCTTCCAGGATGCGATGCGCCTTGGTCACTTCCGCGTCGCTCGGCGTGAAGAGGGTATTCGCCAAGTCGACCTGGCTGGGATGGATCGCCCATTTACCTTCGCAGCCGAGCACACCGGCGCGATTACCGCCGGCCTTGTAGCCATCGGGATCGGAGAAATCGCCAAACGGGCCGTCGACCGGACGCAGGCCGTTGGCGCGCGCTGCTACCACCATGCGGGCGACAGCGTAATGCCACATATCGCCCCAATGGACGTCGCGATTACCGCCGGCATCCTTGTCGGTCAGCACCGAATAATCCGGATTGGCGCCGCCGATATTGGTGGTGCGCGCCTTGGTCGAGGCTGCGTAATCGGCAACGCCGAAATGCAGGCTCTCATTGCGCTTCGAGGCGGCAGCGATCTCGTGCACGTTCTGCATGCCGAGCGCCGTCTCGATGATCATCTCGAAACCGATGCGCTTCTTGCGGCCGATCGCCGCTTCGCATTGCGTCACCAGCATGTCGACAGCATAGACGTCGGACGCGGTGCCGACCTTCGGGATCATGATGAGGTCAAGGCGCTCGCCGCCCTGCTCGATGACATCGACGACGTCGCGATACATGTAATGGGTGTCGAGGCCGTTGATGCGGACCGACATGGTCTTGGTGCCCCAATCGATGTCGCGGAGCGCCGTGATGATGTTCTTGCGGGCCTGCGCCTTATCGTCCGGCGCAACCGCATCCTCAAGGTCGAGGAAAATCACGTCGGCAGCCGATTTCGCAGCTTTTTCAAAAAGTTGCGGCTGAGAGCCGGGGACGGCCAATTCGCTGCGATTGAGGCGCGCGGGCGCCTGTTCGACGATGGTGAAGCTCATACCAGATTCCTGTCCGATGGCGGTTGCGTTATGCCACCTCCAACCGTAAGCAGCCGTTATTGGCCCGACCTGCCGCAGCCTGTCAATCTTTAGCTACGTCGTTTCCCGGTTTGTTCCGGTCTATCCGGCGTCTCCGAGGCCCGGCCCTGCCCGTCAGGACTGGCTTCCCCAGGTCCCGGCGCGGTTGTTGTGGCCAAAGGATGATGCCGGGCCACGAGCTCCTTCAACCGACTGGAAGCGACATGGGTATAGATCTGAGTCGTCGCGATATCGGCATGACCCAACATTTTTTGCAGCGCCCGGAGATCGGCGCCGTGATCGAGGAGATGGGTGGCGAAAGCGTGGCGCAGGACATGGGGTGAAATGGTAGCGGGATCAATTTCCGCCTTGAGAGCGATCTCCTTCAGCATCTGGCCGAAACGCTGGCGCGTGAGATGGCCCTCCGCGCTGCGCGACGGAAACAGCCAGGGTGAGGTCTTCGCGCCCTTGGGCAGGAACGTGCCACGGACGTCGAGATAGACCGCGAGCGCCGATTTGGCAGCCGGATTGAGTGGTACCATGCGCTCCTTGCTGCCCTTGCCGCGAACGATGAGAAACGGCTGGTCACGCAACACCGCGGCCAAAGGCAGCGCCACCAGTTCCGAGACACGCAGGCCACTGGCATAGAGGAGTTCTGTGAGCGCTGTCAGCCGCAAGCCTTCGGCCCCGTCAAGCGCCGCACAGGTGGCAATCAGGCGCGCCATCTCTTCTTCCGACAGCAGCTTCGGCAAAGGCCGCCCGAGCTTGGGACTATCGAGAGCGGCGGTGGGATCGTCATTGCGCCAACCCTCGCCATGAATGAATTTGAAGAACTGCCGCAGGGCACTGAGACGCCGCGCCGCCGTGGTCGGCCGCATGTCATTGCCAGCGAGCAAAGAGAGATAATCGCGCAGGTCTTCCGTCGTCGCGGCGCTAAGATCGCGCTCGCGCTTCTTCAGGAAAACGGCGACATCCTCGAGATCGCGCTTATAGGCGGCCCGCGTATTCTCGGCAGCGTTGCGCTCGGCGGTCAGCATTTCCAGGAAGGCGCCGAGATGATCGCTCATCGCGGGTCACCGCGATCAACAGTCGCACATATAT
>DATMUQ010000733.1:0-5688 GCA_035563795.1 Terriglobales bacterium
ATAAAGGCGGTAAACCAAGCCGATGGCGCCTGGATCAGCAAGCGGAAGCCGCCACGCCAGGCCAGCACCGCCACCCCGCCGATATAGGCAACGCCGAAGCTGAGGGCCAGCAGCTCGAAGGGCGGAATGGCGGTCCCGGCATCTTGCGTCATCGCCGTCAGCAGCGCCAAAGCCGCCCAGAGCAGGATGGCGATGACGCCGATCAGCGTCGCCCGCCCGCCGGCCTTATGCTGCGGGGCGGCTTGTGTCGCTGCCGTCGAAACCTGTTCAGTCGCCATCTTCAGTCCATCTTGTCAGCACCGCGGCATGACGGCGGCGCTCAGGTTGCGCCAGGGCATGTGCCATAAGATGTCAGCCATAGCGCGAGATCGGCGGGCCGTCTTGGCAAAAAGTCCTGCAGCTTTGGCAAAAGGCGTTGATATCGGGGGATGGGCTGAAGGCGGGATCTGTCAGAGGTCGAAACAGCCACCGCTTGCCCCCTCTCCCTAACCCTCCCCCGCGAGGGGGGAGGGAACGTTGGTGTCCCAGCCTTTGTGATCGGGTCAAATCGAGCCAACTGCATTTATTTCTACCACTATGAACAACGGTGCTCGATCGATAAGGCAAACCCGTTGGGCTCCCTCGCGGGAGAGGGTGGGGGTGAGGGGGTAAGGCGGCAGAAACATCACCGCTGTCACTTAACCGGACAACAGTGGGTTTAGCCGGCAATTCACGGCTACAAACGGTGGTGATGAAGAAGACCGAACTCGCCCTAGCGGCGATGGCGCCGACGGAAAGCGGCGGGCGTGGTGCCGTGGCGGCGCTGCATCAGGCGGGTGAGCGCGGCCTGGTCGCTCTGGCCGCAGCGCAAGGCGATCTCGGCGATCGGCAGATTGCTGCCGGCGAGCAGGCGCTCGGCCATCCTCAATCGGAGATCGTTGAGCCAGGCATGCGGCGTCATGCCGAGATGCTGGCGGAACAGGATGAAGAAGCGGGTCTCGCTGAGGCCGGCGGACCGGGCAATGGCGGCAACCGACAGTCTCTCGTGGTACTGCGCCTGCATGAGGTCGAGCGCGCGGCGCAGGGCCACCGGCAGATTGCCCGTGGTCGAAGATGGGTAGTGCGCCTGCGCCAGGCTGTCGAGCAGCAGGAAGCCCCAGCTCTCGCCCAGCTTCTGCCAGCGTGCGGCAGCCGCGTCTTCTGCCGCCTGCGTGGCTGGTCCGGCAACCCGGTCGAGATAAGCGAGCAAATCGTGCTGAGGGGCGCTCAATGCGAAGAACGGAAGCGTCGAGAGCGCGTCCGCCTCAATGGCATCCGCCGCGCCGTCACCGTCAATCAGGTCGAGGACGAAGAACTCGTCCCCTGCCCCGGCCTGGTATTCATGATCGATACCAGCGCTGACAAAGGCGCCATGCTGCGTGCTGACGGCCCCACCCTTGCCGGCGATATCCATCGCCAGGCGGCCGCGGCGCGGCAGCACGATCTGGTTGAAGTTATGCGCGTGACAGGCAATCTCGGTCCCGTAGCTGCGCAAGGAAAGCTGTGGCATGGCGTCAAACCCGACCGATCCTCATTGGGCCGCCCTGTTATATCAGGGTCGATATCAGGCGGGCAAATGGACGATCGGCCTCGTTATCGCTGCCAGAACTTTGCCAAAGCCTTCAGCGGGCCCTCCTTGGCTGGCGCCTTGGCCGGCTTTGCTGCATCTGGCTTGGCCGGCGCCTGCTTCATCTGGCTCGCTTCCATGACGAAGGTCAGGACGTGATGCATGGCGCCATAGGCGGTCTTGTCCGGCTCGACGGGGAGATCGACCACCCGGGCCCTGCTGGTGGCGAGGCGCACCGCCAGCGGCAGACCGTCCAGCGACAGCAGCACGCGCTGCGGGTCATTCGGTGTCACCGGCGAGACGATGCTGTCGATCTCGCTGCCTTTCAGGCTCTCGACCGTGAGGCCGTTCTTCCAGGAGACGCGCTGCGTGGTGACGAGGGTCCAGCTATGATCATCGCGCCAACTGAGCAGCACCGGAATCTCATCCGGCGCCAGGCGGGCGGCATCGCGCACCTGCTGTTGCTGGTCTTGCGGGAAGCTGTCGAACGCTGCCGTGTTGCCGGTTGGTCCGCCACGACGATGGAAACGCGCCAGGAGCGTCTCCTGTACCTTCACTCGCTCTGCCATCACTCTACCTGTTAAACCCGTCTTTCAATCGCCCATACCGCACAGGCGATAACGCCGCCCGCCCAGCTTTTCTTCCCCGCGCCTGTCGCTTTCAGGGGCATATGTCGCGGCACGCATCGCGCCGCATAATGCCGAGAGAGATGCGGTCCTACCAGAGCAGAAGCTGTGACCCTGGCGGCAAAGCAGTTGCAGCTGACGGATGTTACGGCCGGGCGGCAAAGATCAGGCGCCGCGGCTGAGCGATCTGCAGCTTTTTTACGCTTATTTAACCATGGAAGCTTGAGGCCCGACGTCGTTTCTGGCGCATCGTTTGGCCGCTGGCGGAAATCATACCCAGCATCCATAACCAGCGGGGTGCAGCGACCATCGGGAAGCCAGCCTTAGCGCATCGGCACAAACCCAGCGCACAGGCCCTCGCATACAAGCGAGACGACGCATTTATCCACAAGCCTGACCGCATCATGTGGAAACGCTACACCTGCCTGTGGTGAAGATCCGCGAGCAACATCTGGGCTGCTTTGCCTGGACTTGCAGTGATCGACCTGTGACGAGCGGTCGCGTTTGCGGAGATGATCAAACATCTTGGAAAACGAATACATCACACTCATGTAGATAATATGGTTGAGGTATCGACGGATAGCATCAAACATGCTTGCCACCGCCCTCAAGCTGTGTTGCACTTGAATGACCACGACGATCGAAGGGGACGCGACTTCCGCAGCATCGATTGACGGTAGTTTCACCGCATCAGCGCCCCACCAATCTCCGTACAATCCGGGCGTTGATGTATTCTGACCATGCTTTTCGCCATGAGGTTTGTTCATGCAAAAGCCGCTGCAGATTACTTTCAAGAATCTCGACAAATCCGAACATCTCGAAAATCTGATCCGTGAGCGTGTCGATAAACTCGACCAGTTTTATCCGCGCTTGATCGGCTGCCGCGTGGTGCTGGAGCGACCTGCTCGCAGTGCTACCGCCAAGGCGGCATTGGGCATCGCTGTCGAACTCGACGTGCCAGGGCGACCGAAGATCATCGCCAAACGCGAAGACGATCGCCGCGATGCCAAGGGCGACAGTTTGAAGCTGATCAGCCAGGCTTTCGATGCCGCACAACGCCAATTGGAAGAGCTGACGCGTGTCGTCAGCCGCGATGTGAAGCAACATGAGAATGCCGGTGAGACCGGCTGCATCATGCAGGTCGAAGCGCTGGAAGATCATGGCTTCGTCGAATTGGCGCAGGGTGAGAGCCTCTATTTCAGCCGCGAGGCGGTGATCGATAACCGCTTCGACGATCTGAAGCCGGGCATGGTGGTGCATGTCACGCGGGCCATCCGCAATGGCAGCATGGGTCCGCAGGCCAGCACGATCCGGCTGCAAGCCGGCGTGCAGAGCATGACCTGACGGTAGACGCCCACCGCTCAGCCTGAGCACAAGCCAAAACGGAAAAGGCCGGCGCGAACCGCCGGCCTTTTTCTGTGCAATGATCTCGCTATCCCGGTGCGGGCCTCGCCGGATATTCCACCGGTGCTGCATCCCCTATTGGAGCTGTATTTGGATCTTCACTGTTTCGTCTGGACCCCGGCGCATCGGGCATCCGCTCAGGCAAAAGTCGTCTCAACAACCGCCGGCACCGCAGCCGGTGCCGCTCGATCGCACGCCCTTAGAACGGATTGCTTAATACCGGCATCAGGCCGGCCAGCGCCAGGAACAGAACGCAAGCAGTTGTCTCAATGGCAAGCCGCTTCGCAACCATTTTGCTCATTGACATGAACGCCTGCATTTTACCCCTCCCATTTCCCTTTGGGGCACCGTCCAAGCGTTGCCCACAGGAGAATTGGGCAGCGGCACCGATTTCCTGAGTGAGATGGATCACACTTCGTCTCGCCTCCCCTCATATCGGCCTTGACGGTCATTGCTTGTTAATCTTTAGGCAGGCCGGGGCGCTTCCCATAGGCTGGCGCGCCAATGGGTTAGGCGCAAATTTCCTAAAACCCCGCTTATCGCCACTGATACCTGCTGTTAACCAATTCCCTTCTAGGCTCACCGATCGCGGAGACTCGTCAATGATTAACAGCGCCTGCCGGTCGGGAATGCCGATGCGGCGCGCTCGTTCTCGAGGGGCGGGACGCAGCCGACAGCATGGGGCGACAAGCCCCGGCGATGGCATCGTCGGCGAAATATTTGGGGAATGGGAGACAAGATGAATCTCGGCGATATCCTGGTGGCCAAGGGCTTGGTCACACGCGACCAGGTCGAAGCAGCGCTTGAGCACCAGAAAGAAAATGGCGGCCGCATCGGCGCCAGCCTTATCGTCCTCGGCCATCTCACCCAGGATCAGCTGGACGGTGTCATCCGCAGCGCGCCACCGGCGCCGCTGACACTGGAGGAAACCGGCCTCAATCCGATGTTCGCCCTCACCATGGTGGTCAAGGGCATGTACCGGGAGAGCATCGAGCTCGCCTCGCGCCTCGCCGAGCAGATGATGCTGCCGGTGTCGATGATCAACAAGGTGTTGCAGGATGCCAAGGACCGCAAACTGGTCGAGGCGCTGGGTGCCAGTGGCACCGGGGCACTGGCCGAGATGCGCTATGCCCTCACCCGCGCCGGCCATGACTGGGCGGTCGAAGCGACGGAGAAAAGCCAGTATTTCGGCCCCGCCCCGGTGACACTGGAGGCCTTCCAGCAACGCGTCATGCAACAGCGCATCACCAATGAAGTGGTGACCCGCGATCAGCTGGTCGAAGCCTTCAAGGGCCTGGTCATTCCCGATCGTTTCCTCAGCCGCCTGGGGCCGGCGGTCAATTCCGGCAACCCGATCCTGATCTATGGTCCGGCCGGCAACGGCAAGACTACCGTCGCCGAGATCGTCGGCAAGATCTTCCAGGACGTCGTCTATGTGCCCTATTGCGTGGAGATCGACGGCGAGATCATGAAGGTCTATGACCCGACCATCCACCAGACCGTCGAAGGGCTGACCGGCCTGCCGGGCGAGACCGGGGTCCGCCGCGGACCGATCGATACCCGCTGGGTGCCCTGCTTCCGGCCGATGGTGGTCACCGGCGGCGAACTGGCGATCGAATCCTTCGACCTGAAATTCAATTCCATCGCCAAGTTCTACGAGGCGCCGCTCCATATCAAGGCGCTGAACGGCACCTTCCTGATCGACGATTTCGGCCGCCAGCGCGCGAAGCCGGAAGACATCCTCAATCGCTGGATCGTGCCGATGAACAGCAAGGTCGATTACCTGACCCTGCATACCGGCAAGACGGTGCAGATCCCCTTCGACGAGATGATCATCTTCTCCACCAATCTGCATCCCGACGATCTGATGGATCCCGCCTTCCAGCGCCGCATCAGCTACAAGCTGGAAACGACCGAGCCGGCAGAAGATCTGTTCCGCAAGGTCTTTGCCGATATGGCGGAGAAGAAGGGCCTGCAACTCACCGACGAGATCTGCCAGCAGGTGATCGACGCGATCCGCGCGCATGATGCACCGCTCGCCTATTTCCAGCCGAAATTCGTCGTCGAGCAGGT
>DATMUQ010000734.1:0-2135 GCA_035563795.1 Terriglobales bacterium
CATGGCAGTCGTCGAAGAGATCAGCCACCGCATTGCCGTCATGTATCTCGGCCAGATCGTCGAGACCGGGCCGACCGCGGCGGTGCTCTCCAATCCGCAGCACGCCTATACCAAGAAGCTGCTCGCCGCGGTGCCGATCCCCGATCCCACCCGCCGCAACATGGTGCGCCAGCGCCTGGAAGGCGAAGTGCCGAGCCCCTTCCGCCCGGTCGGCTACCAGCCGCAATACGTCACCTATCGCGATCTCGGCGGCGGCCATCTGGTGGCGGAGTGAAGGCGCGCTTGATCGGGTGCCCTCTCATATTATGTCACCCTCGGGCTTGACCCGAGGGTCCATGATTGAAACAGCGTGCTGTTGCCAACATGGATGCCCAGATCAAGTCCGGGCATGACAGAGAAACAAGAAAGCATGTGAGTAAACGGGTAGCCGAGGGCGCTCACCCGATCGGATCGAGAAATGCCCTGAGCCGCGCGATATAGGCTTCCGGTTGCTCGACCGGGGCGAGATGCGAGGCGCCGCTGATGATGGCGACTTCCGCCTGCGGCACGAAGCTGGCGAAGTCCTGCGCCGCCTCCGGCGTGCACTCATCGAATTCGCCGCAGATGAAGAGCGTCGGCACAGCGATACGTTCCAGCAGAGCGCTGGCATTGAAATGCCGCAGCATGCCGGTCGAGGTGAACTCAGCCGGTCCCCACATCGCCTGATAGACAGCGGTATTGGCACCATTAATCGTACGGCTGACGATCTCCGGCCAAGGGTCGAGGCGGCAGAGATGGCGGCGATAGAAGGCATCGACTGCCGCCTGATAATCCGCATCGTCGAGCTTTGCCTCGCCCAGCAGCAGACTGCGATGCGGCTCCGGCATGGCCCGGCAATAAGCGGCATTGTCGGCCAGCCAACGCTCGGTCTCGATCAGCGGCGCACTCAGGATGACGCTGGCCAGCCCAGCGGAACCGGCACCGGCATAGACCGCGGCGAGGCTGCCACCCCAGGAATTGCCGAAGAGATGGAAGTGCTCAAGGCCGAGCGCATGGCGCAGATATTCGATCTCGGCGAGATAGCGCTCGAAGGTCCAGTTGGCGGGATCGCCCGGATGATCCGAGCGGCCGCAATCGAGCTGATCATAGAGAATGACCCGGCGCTCCTCGGCCAAAGCCGTCAAGGGCAGCAGATAATCGTGCTGCATGCCCGGTCCGCCATGCAGCGCCACCAAAGGCAGCCGGTCGCGGTGCCGGTCGCCATTGCTGCGATACCAAATATGGCCACCCGGCACCGCGATGAAGCCGCTGCTTTCGGGTTCCGGATATATGGTGACAGCGCTCATGACGGCAGCCCGCTCATTCCGGTTCCGTCGTGCCACCCGACGGCGCCGCCGGCGCGGCCCGCAGCGCCTGCAAGGCGGCCCGCTCGCGGAGCGCCTGTTCCTGCTGCTGGGCGAGGCGCGCATCATAAAGGCGCTGCGCCTCTTCATGGACCGGCCCATAGACCTCGAACCAGAGCTGGGCATCGGTCGCCGGAATGAGCCGGCCCATCTGCCAGGAGCTGGGTTCGCCGCGGCCATCGAGCCAGCTTTCCAGCGTCTTCACCGAGACCCCGACCGAGGCCGCCAGGACCTCGCGCCGCAGGGGACCGACCGGCTCCAGGCGGCGGCGCAAGGCAGCGGCCAGGCGGGCGCGATGGGCGTCACGGCCCTGGGTCGACTGGTCGAGCGCCATGCCGAGCGCGCTATCGCCTTCCGAGCGCGGCCGCCGCCCACCTTCCGGCATGGCACCGCCGGCGAAATGCGCCGGGAAGACCGAAGCCAGATAGGTACGGCAAACGCGCTTGGCTTCCGCCCGGTTGAAGGCCTTGGGGTCGATCAGGCAGTCGAACCACAGCCCGTCGATCATGGCATTGAGCCCGGTGGCGATCTCCCGTCCGTCGATCTCCTGGTAGCCGCCTTCGGCGATGATGCGGTTGCAGAGGATCTCGGTCTGCTGGAAATAATCGCCTTCCAGGCGCAGCACCACATCATGATAGGCGCTGTTGCTGCGCGCCTCGGCCCAGAAGGCGTACCAGATCGAGACCTTCTCGAAATTGCAGACCGAGGGAAGGAAGTCGGCCTCGATCATGGCTTCGAGCCCCGCCGCCGGCG
>DATMUQ010000735.1:0-2921 GCA_035563795.1 Terriglobales bacterium
CCGGCGGGTGCCCGCCCCTGCTTCTTCATCGCGGCCAACTGGTCGCGCACGGATTGGGCATAGCGAGCAGCGAGTTCCGTCTGCTGCCAATCGGCAGGAGCGCGATAGACATCCGGCAGCAGCGCTTCCCAGATATGGTCCGGTTTCCCCGTCCCGCCTTTGCGCTTGTATTTATAGGGGCTGATCTCGATCAACGAGCTGAGATGGCCATGATAGGCCCAATCCAGCACTACCATATCCTGCCGGCCGTTATGGGTCCGCGCCATGCGCAAGGCGAGATCATTGGCCTCGCTGCCGGTGCAGACAAAGCCGCAGACCTTGAGATGCTTCGGCAGGGTCGCCGTCAGCGCATCGGCATAGTCGATGATGGTATCGTGCAGATAACGGGTATTGGTGTTGAGGATCGCCGCCTCGCGCGCCAGCACCTCCACTACTTCGGGATGAGCATGGCCGAGATGGGCGACATTGTTATAGCAGTCGAGATAGGCGCGGCCACTCTCATCGATCAAGTAGACACCTTCGCCGCGCACGATCTTCAACGGCTGGCGATAGGAGATGCTGAGATTGCGTAGGAGCTGCTGGCGCCGGGCGCCGATAATCGCCTCGGCCGCGCGGCCGGATTGTTTGAACGTCTCCGGCGGCAGACCGATCAGATCGCGGGGATTGGGAAAGAGTGCCGACCAGAGATCGTTGAGGTCGCTCTCGCCGGCACCGATCACGTCATCCGCTGAACGCGGCTTATAGCTGACAAGCTGCAGATGAAGATGCGGCAGCCAATTGCCGTTCTCATGGGTGTCGCCGATCCAGGCAAAGACCTGGCCGGCGGCGACATGATCGCCAATCTTCAGATGCGACGCGGTCTTGGCGGCGAGATGGCCCCAGAGACTGTAAAAACGTAGCCCTGGCTCCGGCTCATGCTCCAGCAGAACGGAACAACCATAGTCCAGTGGCAGATTGGTGACATGGATATCCGCGACCTTGCCGGTCAAGGGCGCCTGCAAGGGCGTGCCGGCAGCGACAAAGAGATCGAGACCGAGATGCAGGGTGCGGCGCTTGCCCTCGATCAGCCGCGAGGCGAAGGCCGCGGTCGTATAGATCGAGCGCTCCTCGCACCAGGGACCGACGCCAAGCTCGATGCCGCGCTCAGAAGCGTAACGCAGCCACAGATCTTGCGCCTTTTGCGGCTGGCAGGCGGCCGAGGCGCGGGTGATCGGATCGGCGGCATCGCCCAGAGGCACCAGGCCCTTTTGCGCCAAGGCCGGATGCCGGTCGAAGAGCGAGCTGAAACGATGCCAATTGGCATGGAGCCAATCAACGACGCGCTGCGAACCGGGTGCCGCTTCGAAACCGCAAGCCTGACGCAGCAAGCCGGTGGCGATGATGGGATCGACCGCCGCCAGCCGCCGCAGCAGGTTCCAGGCCGGTGCTTCGCTGATCGCCAGATAGGCATTGTCGGCGGCGCGGTCGCGTCGCGAGGCCGACATGGTAACGCTGGTGACCAGGCGCATCAGGATGAGATCATGCAGGAGATCGATCTCCGCTTCCTGCAGGGGCATCGCCTGATGATAAGCAGCAGCGATGCGGCCGGCATCGATCAGCGGCGCCGCACTATCGAGAATGGCATAGGCGCAGGCGATGGCGAGCTCGCCAATCAGGGCGCTTTGCATGGCATCGCCGAAATCGATGATGCCGGTGATCGCTGTTCCTGCCGCATCGACCAGCAGGTTGTAGTCATTGGCGTCATTGTGGATGATCGCCAGCCGGGTGCGCTGCAACCGCGGCGCCACCTCCCGCTCGAAGCGATCGAGAATGCCGGCAACCAACCGGCGATCAACTTCATCCGTGATGTGATGCAGGCGTTGCCGCGACTGGCCGGCACGGCGGATATCCCAATCGAGATCGCAAATGGCGCCAGCATGAGCGAAGCTCTGCAAGGCGGCATCGATGCGGCCCAGGGTCAGGCCCAGGCTCGCCAGCAAGACCGGCGTTTTCGTCGCCTTGGCAAAGACGCCGCCCTCAAGCCAGCCGACCACCCGGACCAGATGACGGACGCCGCCGCCATCCACGACCTCAGCCAGCATCGCCCCAGTCACGGTGGGACGGATCTGCGGCACCGGCAGGCTGGGATCAACCGCCTTGAGATGGGTCAACAAGGCGCATTGGAAATCGAGCCGGATCGCCTCTTCCAGGGGATTGGCGATCTTCAGTATCCAGGTGCCGCCATCCGCCTCCACCAGTTTCATATTCTGGTCGCGCTCGCTGTCCAGCGGCGAGAGCCGGCCGCTGAGACCGTAATGGTCCCGGGCAATGGCGGCGATCTGGTCGGTGCTGAAGCTGGGCGGCGGATTGGTGAGGATCGACATCGGAGGTCCTAAGAAAGAGGCGCCTGGCAGCTTGCAGGATAGGCACAAATCTGCGACCTCTGCCGCCCGGGCTACAAGCGCCATTATGATCGGTCAGGCCGCCATTTCGGTGGTCCAGCCGCCCGATTGGCGACACCCGCTTAACCGGTAACAGCACGACCAGGACCAGCATGCGCCAGCTTGACGACCGCGACCGGCAGATTCTCGCTCTCTTGCGCGAGGATGCCCGCTTGCCGCTGAAGACCCTGGCGGCCAAAGTGGGTCTGGCCCGTTCCTCCCTGCGCGATCGCCTGGCGCGGCTGGAGGCAGACGGCATCATCCGCGGCTATCATGCCGAGATCGCACCTGAGGCGACGGATAGCGGCGCCGGCACTGTCGGCGCCTATTTGCTGCTGCGGTTGAAACGGACCCCGCCCTCGACCTCATCGCCGATCTGAAGCGCATTCCCGAGATTGTCGCCTGCAGCTCGGTCGCCGGCGATATCGATCTCATTTTGCAGCTGCGCGCAGCGACGATCGACCGCCTGAATGCCTGTCGCGATGAAATCGCCCGGCATCC
>DATMUQ010000736.1:0-3349 GCA_035563795.1 Terriglobales bacterium
AAAGGCGATGCCGCCTCTATCGGATGTTTCGCGATGCTGATCGAAGATATCTGTGGCTTCCGGCCGTTGACCGATCGACCACAGCGTCTCTATGACGTTTGGGATGGCTGGCGCGGCGACAGATCGATGCCGTCGCGGCGCGATATCCTGCCGGAAGACCTGCGCGATCTCCTGCCCTACATCGCCCTCATGCAGGCGATGCTGGACCCGCTCGATTGTCGCTATATCATTTCCGGCGATGCAGTGGACCGGGCCTCGGAGCGCGGGGTCAAGGGCACGACCATCCGCGATGTCCTGGCCGATGGTAGCGTCAGTATTGCCGATCAGATCTCGGCCATGTATGGCGCCGTCATCAAGGGTGGCACGCCATCCTTCACCCGCGGCAGCATGGATTATCGTGATCGCGGCTTCATAACCTTCGACCGCGTCTTGCTACCGCTTTCAGCAGATGGCCAAGCCGTCGACCACCTGCTCTGCGGCTTCTTCTATAATTTCGATTGAGTGGCAGCTGATGCTTAAGCGGTGAATTCCAGCGCCGCGTCTTCCAGCCATTCCCAGATATTGGCGGCGAAAGTCCGCATGGCATAGAGCTCGAAGCGGTTCGGCGCCGTGCAATGGACCAGGACCGGTGTGTGATGCAGGCCTGTCACTGCAAACATGCCGGGAGTGAAGACCGCCTCGTGGAAGTCGAGCGGCATCCCCTTGCGCATGATCTCGCGTGCCGCCGGGCCTTCGACGAAAATCCGGGTGCGGCTATGCGATAGCGGCGTGACGATGCAGCTGCCGGCAAGGCGCTGGCCGATATCGTCGCCTTCCGGGCCGACCAGCCAGAACTGCAACGGCGCATTGCGGAAGATGATACGGCCGTTGCTTTCCTGTGCCAGGCTGGCGCCGGTCGGCAGCAGGCCCGCGACGGGAGCAATCGCAGCTTCGGCATCGCGCGAGAAGACAGCGATCTGGGTCAGGGTGAACCCGCGCACTTCGCCCAGAGAAACGGCCGCGCTGCGGATCGGCTTGAAACTGGCGAGGGCGGACTTGCGCGCGAGCATGGGAGCTTCAGGCATTCAGCCGCTCTCCTTTGGGATCGATGAAATGCGGCGAGACGATACGGGCGCGCGTCAACTCGTTCTTCAGCGGGAAGGCGCAGAGGATCTCCTCGCCGACATGCTTCAGGCCGCCTTTATAGAGGGCAAGCGCGATGGTCTTCTTGAGCTCGGTCGACCAGGTCACCGAGGTGATATAGCCGCGGCCATGACCCTTGATCTCGTCATCGGCAGCAAACAGGATCGCGCCGCCGCGGAGAGACTTCGCCGGCTCCAGCAATTCGAGGCCGACGAGGCTCCAGCGATCCGGCGATTGCACATCCTCGCGCATCAGCAGCTGCTTGCCGACGAAATCCTTGTTGGCGGCAGCCATCTTGCCGAGGCCGAGATCGTTCAGCGTGTTGCGGTGATCAAGCTCGAGACCGGCGACATGGCCCTTCTCGATGCGCAGGCTCGCCAGGGCTTCCAGGCCATAGGGCTTGATGCCGAGTTGGGCGCCCGTTTGCATGAAATGTTCCCAAAGGGCGATGCAGTAATCCGCCGGCGCATGCACTTCATAGGCAAGCTCGCCGGAGAAGCTGAGGCGCAGCAGGCGGACCGGTGCCCCTTGGAACTCGATTTCCTTGCAGCCCATATAGGGAAGGCCGGCATTCGAGACATCGATGCCGGGAAAAGCGAGCTCAAGAGCCTCGCGCGATTTCGGCCCGGAGACCGCCATGCCGCCCCATTCATCGGTCAGCGAGGTGACATGCACCTTCAGCTCCGGCCAATGTATCTGCAGCAGATATTCCAGCCAGGACATCACCTCACCGGCCTGCGCCGTCGTGGTCGTCAGGTAGAACTGCGTCTCGGAGAGGCGCGTCGTCGTGCCGTCATCAAGCACGATGCCGTCATCGTTCAGCATGACGCCATAGCGGGCCTTGCCGACCGGCAGCTTGGCAAAGCCGTTGACATAGACGCGGTTGAGGAACTCCGCCGCATCCGGGCCCTGTACGTCGATCTTGCCGAGGGTCGAGACATCGGAGATGCCGACCCCGCGGCGCACCACTTCCATTTCCCGGACATAGGCCTCGGCCGGCGACTTGCCCGCCCAGTCGTAATACCAGGCACGCATCCACAGCCCGGCCTCGATGAAGGTGGCGCCATTGGCTTTGTGCCAGTCATTGAGTGGCGAGAGCCGGGTGGGGCGGAAATGCTTCTTGATGGTGCGCCCGGCGATGGCGCCGACAGCGAGACCGGTATAAGGCGGGCGGAAGGTGGTGGTGCCGGCCTGGGTCAAGGGAACGTCGCGTAGCCCGGCCATGGCGGCCAGCGCATTGATGTTCGAGGTCTTGCCCTGGTCGGTGCCCATGCCGAGCGTGGTATAGCGCTTCAGATGCTCGACTGACTGATAGCCTTCCTGATGGGCGTTCTTGATATCCTTGGCGGTGACGTCGTTCTGCAGATCGACGAAGGCCTTGCCCTTGCCGGCAACCGGCGGCATCCAGAGCGGCTGGATTGCATAGGTACGGTCCTCGATCGATAATGCCGGCAGTGAAGCAGCTTCCGTCGTGAAGCCGGCAACGGCGGCAGCCTTGGCACCTGCGGCGCTGCCTTCGCCGATCGCGGCCTTGAGACCGAAGGTACCGATGACGGCGCCGACACCGAAATGCGACTTGGCGAAGCCGCCCGGCACGAAAGCGGCGATGCGTTCGTCATAGACCGGCTTGATGCCGTTATGACTGGTGATATGGACAGCCGGCGACCAGCCGCCGGAAACGCCCAGCACATCGCAGCTGATCGTCGCCGCATGGGCGCCGGTCAGCACGACCTGATGCAAGCGGCCACGGCCGGCGACATCCGCCACGCCGGTATCGGCATAGACGATGACCTTGAGGCGGGCTGCTTCGGCCAGCAGATCGGCACTGACGGTCTTGCGATGATCGGTGACGAAGACCGTGACGCCGGCAGCGGCGAGATCGAAGGCCGTCGCATAAGCCGTATCGTTATTGGTGGCGATGACAGCGCGTTGGTCCGGCACCACGCCGAAACGGTTGAGATAGCTGCGCAGAGCCGAGGCCAGCATGACGCCGGGCCGGTCGTTATTGGAGAAGACCATCGGCCGCTCGATCGCCCCGGTGGCGAAGACGATGGCCTTGGTCTGCAGCATGGTCAGGACCTGACGGGACTGGCCTTTTTCCGGCGCCGGCGTCAGATGATCGCGTCGTTCGACCAGCACCACCTGGTTGTCGTCATAGAGGCCCTGCGCTGTCGTATGGGTCAGCGCCTTCACATTGCTGAGACGCTTCAGTTCATTGAGCCGGTCC
>DATMUQ010000737.1:0-5613 GCA_035563795.1 Terriglobales bacterium
TAGGGAGAGGGGGCAGCCGCCGCCATGTCGCTCCAACTAGCAGTGCCAGGATGAAGGCTCGCCGCGCGCCGATCCTGCGCCCACCAATAAGTGAAAATCGCGGGACCGGAAGCGGTTGACCGGGCTTATCCGGCCCCTCTATCTTTTCCAGACCGCGATTGCCCCATCTTTGGCCGTCTGGATCCCATCAATGTCATCTGCAAATATGGAAACGGGTCTCGCCCGCTATACCCCGATCGTTCTTTCGCTGCTGCGCCTGGTCGCCGGCCTCCTGTTCATGGAGCACGGCATGCAGAAGCTGTTCGGCTTCCCGCCCACCGACCACATGCCGGAGATGCTGACGATCGCCTGGTTCGCCGGTATCATCGAATTTGTCGGTGGCTTGCTGATCGCCCTCGGCCTGTTCACGCGAGTGGCGGCCTTCATCTGCTCGGGCGAAATGGCCTTCGCCTATTTCATGGCGCATTTCCCGCGCGCCTTCTTCCCGGTGCTGAATGGCGGCGATGCCGCCATCCTCTATTGCTTCCTGTTCTTCTTCCTGGTCTTCGTCGGCGGCGGATCGGTCAGCCTGGACGCCAAGCTGCGCGGCAAGGCCGCGGCCTAGCCACCAGACCGGCTACGGAGCCAGAGCAGTTACGGGGCCGGGTCGAGTTTAGTCTCGATCCGGATTTCCGATGTCAGGGTCCGGTGCACCGGGCATTTATCGGCGATCTCCAGCAGGCGCTGGCGCTGCGCCTCGTCCAGCGGGCCCTCGAAGCGGATCTGCCGGTTGATGAAATCGATCTTCTGCTCGCTGTTCTCGCAATTGGCGCAATCATCCACATGGATCTTGCTGTGCTGCAGGGTCACCAGGACGTTTTCCAGCGGCCATTTCTTGCGCTCGGCATACATCCGGACCGTCATCGCCGTGCAGGCGCCCAGCGCCGAGAGCAGCAGGTCATAGGGGCCGGGACCGCTATCGGTGCCGCCGACAGCGACCGGTTCATCGGCCCGCAAGGCATGGCCGCTGGCGGAAATCAGCTGCGGGAACAGGCCTTCGCCGGCGCCGGTGACGATGGTGGTGCCGGGGGCACTCTTCGGCGCTGAAACCGGAGCAGATTTCGGGCTTGTGGCAGCGGCGAGATAGCGCGATGACCAGGCCGCCAGCATGGTGGCGATATAGACGGCATCCTCGCGCCGCGAGATCAGGTGATCGGCGCCGTCCAAGGCGACGAAGCTCTTGGGATGCTGGGCAGCCTGATAGATCTCGCGCGCATTGTCGATATTGACGGTCTTGTCGGCGGTGGCGTGGAAGATCAGCAGAGCACGGTGGAGATCGTGCAGTGTCTTCTTCGGCATCTGGTTCTGCAGGTCATGCAGGAAATTGCGGCTGATGGTGAATTTGCGTCCCGCCAGCGTGACTTCGGCGGCACCATCCGCCTCGATCGCGGCGATGGCATCGGCAAAGAGATGCTGGGCATGGGCGGGATCGAAGGGGGCGTTGATGGTGGCGACGCCGATGCATTCCGGGATGCTCAGCGCCGCCAGCGGCACGGCGGCACCGCCGAGGCTATGGCCGATCAGCAGCTTCGGCGCCTGGTAATTGGCGCGCAGGAAATCCGCCGCCGCGACCAGGTCCTCGACGTTGGAGGAGAAGCTGGTATTGGCGAAATCGCCTTCGCTATTGCCGATGCCGGTGAAGTCGAAGCGCAGGACCGCGACGCCATGCTCCGCCAGCGATGCGCAGATGCGCTGGGCGGCGAAGACATCCTTCGAGCAGGTGAAGCAATGGGCGAAGAGCGCATAGGCAACCGGCTCCTCGTCCGGCCGGTCCAGCCGCCCTGCCAGCACCAGGCCATGCGCGCCCTTGAATTCGACTTTCTCCGATCGGCTCATCTCGACCTCTCATGCCGGTTGCTGCTGCGATCATAGCCTCAGCGGATGACGATTCGTCATGCTTTATTGCGCGACGACTTAGTCCTTCGGGAAGTCGGTGCCGAGGCTGAGGTCACGCCAGGCCTCGATCTCGGCGAGCGATTTGCGCAGATGCGTGGTGACGGTCTCGAGCCCGCCGCTGCCCAGCACCAGATGGCGGGGCGGGGTCTTGCTTTCGGCAATCTGGATCATCGCCGCCGCGGCGCGGGCGGGATCGCCCGGCTGCTTGCCGCTATAGCCCGAGACGGAGCGCATGCGGTCGCCGGCGGTCGCGGCATATTCGGCGATCTGGTTCGGCGTCTGCTTCAGCGAACGCCCGGCCCAGTCGGTGCGGAAGGCGCCGGGTGCGACGCAGCTCACCTTGATGCCGAGCGGCTGTACTTCCGACAGCAGTGAATCCGAGAAGCCCTCGACCGCGTGCTTGCTGGCCGCGTAGTAGCCGGAGGCGGGGAAGCCGATATAGCCGGCGACCGAAGTGATGTTGATGATATGTCCGCTGCGTTGCCGGCGCATCACCGGCAGGACGGCGCGGGTGAGGGCGAAGAGACCGAAGACATTGGCCTCGAATAGCGCGCGGATTTCCGCCTCGACGCCTTCCTCGACGGCCGCCTGATAGCCATAGCCGGCATTGTTGACCAGCACATCGATGCGGCCGAACTTGGCCTCCACCGCTTTGACCGCGGCGGCGATCTGCGCGTCGCTGGTGACATCGAGATCGAGCGCCAGCACGTTGTCGCTGTCGCTTGTCGTGAGATCGGCGAGCCGCGCCTTGTCGCGCGCCGTGATCACGGTGCGATAGCCGCGGGCAATCAGCAGCTTGGCGAGCTCATGGCCGAAGCCGGTGGAGCAACCGGTGATGAACCAGACCGGACGATTTTGCGATGTCATGCTGTTGTCCTCACGAAATGGTGCAGCGTGTTATCACGGATCGATGTGGCGAATGCGACTGCGCTGCGCGTGCTCTGCGGAAAGAGTGACGCGCGGTCGGTGATCGAGATCGAAGGATGGGACAGCAAAATGCACGCTGCGCGGCGGAACGGTCAAGCGCAATCTAATCGATGGCTGTATTGCGCGCTTGGCTGGCCGATCACGCTGCCGTGTGATGTCATGGTTTCGACAAATATCCGGGCATGCGCGCTTTGCGCTGTTAACGACGGGCGCAACAGGAAGATGGCTTGCGATGCCATGCGTTTGTCATGTTTACTGCCCTTACACCCGCACGGTTCCGCTCAGTCATCATGAGGGATGCAGGCATGAACCCAGATGTGTCGTCTTCGCCGTCGCCCGCTTTGTGGCGGCGGCTTGCCATTCTCCTCGGGCGGCTGATCTTTGCCGCCATCTTCGCCATGGCGGTCAGTTTCAAATTCGCCGATATCGGTGCTACCTCGGGCTATATCGCTGCCGTCGGCTTTCCCCTACCGACCCTACTCGCCTGGCTGGCGGCAATCCTGGAATGCCTGCTGGTGCTGGCCTTCCTCAGCGGCGCGTTCTTCCGCGAGGCGGCACTCATCGCCGGGCCCTATGTGGTGTTTCTCGCTTTTGCCTTCCACGGGCCGAGACTATGGGCCGGCAACCAGATGGAATTCGGCTTCTTCGTCGACCACTTCACCTTTCTGGCCGGCCTGCTCTTCGCAGCCGTACACGGTCCGGGCCGTGTGCTCGTCATCGATCGGGGATTGCTGAAGGCGTGATGCGCCCTGAGCGGGAAGCCGCGTGATCATGCAGAGAGCGGAGCGTCGCGTGATCGCCGAGGGTGAGAGAGGAAGGGTTTACTGCGCCGCGCGGCTCTTGCCGGTCAGCGCCTCGGGATTAGCCAGCAGGGCGCTGGCTTCGGCGCGGGGCAGGGGCTTGCCGATCAGGAAGCCCTGCACCTGGTCGCATTGCTCGGATTGCAGCAAGGCGAGCTGGGTCGGCGTCTCGACGCCTTCCGCCGTCACTGTGATGCGCAGCGAGCGGCCGAGCGCGATGACGGCACGCACGATCGACATCGAATCCGGATTCTTCTCCATCTCCCAGATGAAGGAGCGGTCGATCTTGATCTTATCGAAGGGGAAGCGCTGCAGATAGCTCAAGCTGGAATAGCCGGTGCCGAAATCGTCGAGCGAGATCCGCACGCCCGCCTGCTTCAACTGGGTCAGCGTCTGCAGCACCCGGTCAGTGTCCTCGATCAGCACGCCTTCAGTGATTTCCAACTCCAGGCGGTGGGATGCGAGGCCGGTTTCGGCAAGGACGCCGAGAACCTCCTTGGCGAGATCGGCATGGCGGAATTGGGCCGGCGAGATATTGACGGCAACGATGGTCTCCGCCGGCCAGCTCACCGCCTCGCGGCAGGCGGCGCGCAGCACCCAATTACCGAGCGGCATGATGAGGCCGCATTCCTCGGCAAGCGGGATGAATTCGGCCGGTGAGACGAAGCCGCGCTCGGCATGATTCCAGCGCACCAAGGCTTCGAAGCCGATCACCTGCTCGTTGTCGCAGCCGACCAGCGGCTGGAAATGTACATCGAGCTGGTGACTGGCGAGGGCCTGGCGCAGGTCGCGTTCCAGGCGGCGGCGCTCCTGCAGGCGGATATCCATCTCCGCTTCGAAGAAGCGATAGGTGCCGCGGCCGGCGGCCTTGGCGCGGTAGAGCGCGGTATCGGCGGCCCGCATCAATTCCTCGCCGCTATCGCCGTCGCCGGGATAGAGCGCGATGCCGATGCTGGTACCGATGACGGTCTGCTGTCCGTCGATCTCGAAGGGGGCAGCCATGGCCTTGACCAGGCGGTCGGCGAGGATCGCCGGGCCGTCCGGATGTGCGACGCCGACCTGGATGATGGCGAATTCGTCGCCGCTCAGGCGCGCGACCGTGTCGTCGCCCCGCACACTGGCGCTCAGGCGCCGCGCAACCTGACGCAGCAATTCGTCGCCGGTGGCATGGCCGTTCAGGTCGTTGACGTTCTTGAAGCGGTCGAGGTCGAGGCAGAGCACGCCGCAGGTCGAGGCACCGCGCTTGCTGCGGGCAAGTGCCTGGCTGAGACGGTCCTGGAACAGGTTGCGGTTGGGCAGATCCGTGAGGCCGTCATGATTGGCCATGTAGCGGATGCGTTCTTCCGCTTCCTTGCGCTCGCGCAGATCGCGCATGGCGACAACACGCAGGCTGTCCTCCGGACGGGTATTCGCACCGGTATGGATAGCGCGACCGAGGATCTCGACCGGAATGGTGCTGCCGTCATTGTGGCGCAGTTCAATTTCAAGATGAGTATCGCTGCCGCTCTCACGGGCAACGGCGAATTTGGCGCGCAAGGCGGCATGGCTGGCCTCGGCAACGATTTCCAGCACGCGCTTGCCGACCATTTCCGCCAGGGAACGGCCGGTCAAGGCGCACATCGCCTCATTGGCATCGACAATGGTGCCGTCGCGATGGATCAGCACGCCTTCGAAAGTGGCATCGGCCAATTGCCGGAAGCGGCTTTCCGATTGCCGCAGCCGTTCCTGCTCGGCTTCGTGGCGGCTTACCAGATGCTGGTCGAAAATCGCTCCGGCGAGGCTGAGGGCCAGGACCAGGATGGTCACCGCCGTGATCACCACCGCCAGCCAGCCGGCGGCGATCGCATCATTGGTGAAGGCAACGGTCGGATCGGGGGTGATGACGGCCGCCGCCATGCCGGTGAAATGCATGCCGCAGATGCCAAGCGCAAAGGTAGCGGCGGCGATCCAG
>DATMUQ010000738.1:0-8620 GCA_035563795.1 Terriglobales bacterium
CATCGCCGAGGATACAACTGCCCATAACCACGTCACCGCCACCGATGTCGATGGCGATCATCTGACCTATAGCCTGGTCAATGGCCCGCAGCACGGCACAGTCGCCTTCAACACCGATGGCACCTACACCTATACGCCGAATGCCGACTATAACGGCACTGACAGCTTCACCTACAAGGCCAATGACGGCAGCCTCAACAGCAATACCGGCACCGTCAATCTCACAGTCACACCGGTCAATGACGCGCCGGTCGCGGCGAATGCGTCGATCACCACCGCCGAAGACACCAATGTGCAGAGCCACGTCACGGCCACGGATGTCGATGGCGACCACCTGACCTATAGCCTGGTCACCGGGCCGCAGCATGGCACTGTCACCTTCGGCAGCGACGGCAACTTTGTCTATAAGCCGCTGGGCGATTACTTCGGCAATGACAGCTTCACCTATCAGGCGAGCGATGGCAGCCTCAGCAGCAACGTCGCGACGGTTGCCCTGACCGTGACGCCGGTCGATGACGCGCCGGTCATCAGCGCCGACACCACCGTGCTGGATCACTATGAAACCCTGGCGGGTGCGAGCACGCAGTCACAGACCTTCTCGGCCCAGCCGCATGTGCAGATCACGGATGTCGACAGCACGCAGATGTCGTCCGCGACCATTGATACGCATGGTTTCCAGCATGGCGATGCCCTGCATGTCGGCTCATCCTCGCTCTTCAATGTCACGGTGAGCCAGAGCGGCGACGACTACCATATCTCGATTGCCGCCAAGGCCGGCAGCGAAAGCACGACGCATTTCCAGGACTTCATCAACTCGATCTCATTCAGCAGCACCAGCACTCATGACGGCACCCGGACCCTGGACTACACGGTGACGGATGACCAGCATGCCGTCTCGAATACGGCCCATGGCGCTGTCAATATCCAGAGTAGCTACGAAGTCTGGGCAAGCCAGCTGGCGCCGAGCCAGAATACGCTGGGCAGCGGCGACGACATTCTGCATCTCGACAGCAAGTTGACCGGCAAGTTCGACATGGGCAGCGGCGACGACACCGTCCATTTCGAGATCAACAACGGTACCTTCAATCATCAGACGGCACCCAACCTGCAGAATGTCGAGCATATCGACACGACGGGCTATGGCACCAATACGGTCAGCCTGTCGATCAGCGACGTTCTCAACATGACCGATGGTGGTCATTTCCTGTCGATCGTCGGCGACAAGGCCGATTCAGTGAATCTGACCGGTGACAATTCTGCCAATCATTGGCAGCAGACCGGCAGCCATGACGGCTTCAACGTCTATACCTGGAGCGATCCCAACCACGCCGCCGTGGTGGAGATCAGCCAGATCATGCATCAGAGCGCGACTTGATGTGAGGGCGCGGACGCTGCGGGCGGATGTCATCCCACTGACCGCGATGTGACTCGTTTTCGACTATAGAGTATCAGGTTCGCTCAAACAGAAGGCGCCGATCGAAAGATCGGCGCCTTTTCCATTCTACCAACTGCAGAAGCTGTTCACTTGCCCTTGAAATTGGCCTTGCGACGCTCGGCGAAAGCCAGCACACCTTCCTTGGAATCTTCGGAATTGAGTGCCGTCTCATAAGCCGGTAAGGTCCCGCTGCGCAGCAGCTCGAAGGACTTCTGCAGCTTCATGCCTTCGATCTCGCGCAGGGATTCCTTCAGCGCCTGGATGGTGAGCGGGGCACCATCGGCGATGGCATCGGCCCATTCGCGCGCCGCCGCCATCAACTGGTCGGCCGGAACCACCTTGTTGATCATGCCGTAATGCGCCGCTTCCTGCGCCGTCATGCGGCGGCCGAGCAACAGCATTTCCATGGCGATGTTATAGGGCAGGCGCCGCGGGATGCGCTGGATGCCGCCGGAATCCGGCAGGATGCCGATCGGCAGCTCCGGCATGCCGAATTCGGCATGTTCAGCCGCGATGATGAGATCGCAGGCGATGGCAATCTCCAGGCCGCCGCCCAAAGCGTGGCCGTTGACGGCGCAGATCACCGGCTTGTTGAGGTCCCAGAGCTCCGTGATGCCGCCGAACTTGCCGGGGCCATAATCGATCTCCCACCACTTGCCGACTTCGCCATTGGCATTGGCCGCCTTGATGTCCCAGCCGGCACAGAAGATCTTCTCGCCTGCTGCCGTCAGGATCGCCACCCGCAATTCCGGGTCATCACGAAGCTGCACGAAGGCCGCACCCAATTCACGGCTGGCCGTGACGTCGACCGCATTCACCTTCGGCCTGTCCAAGGTGATTTCCAGCACATGGCCGCGGCGCACCACCTTGACCTGTTCGCTCATAACGCTCTCCCCATATCGAATTGCTGTTGAGCCAGACATAGCATGCGGCGATGACGCAATTTGATGCTATCCGACAGGCCGACATGGAATTCCGACCTGCCTCCCCGTGCCTTCCCCTACACGGTGACACACGCTTGCCGCGAAATGGCGGGCGTTCCGGCGAAGCGCCTGTGACGCTTCTCACCGCGGGTACAAAGAAGCTGCGACAGCTCTTTTCTGGTGAGGATCGAAGCCTTAGGATCGCGCCCGGGATTTGCGCATTACGTCTAAAAGGGGAAATCATGACAAGCGAACAAAGCGTGCCGGGTCTGGCCGCCTTTCACCTGCGCGCCGCCGCCATCTATGCCGTCATCGGCATGGCTTTCGGCATTCACATGGGGATGAGCCAGGATTTCAGCCTGGTACCGGCCCATGCTCACCTGAATGTCCTGGGTTGGCTCTCGGTCTCGGTCTACGGCCTCGTTCTCGCCAGGTTCCCGGCAGTGGCGGCTTCGCGCCTGGCGCAGTTGCAGGCCGTTGTCGCCCATCTCGGCATCATCGTCTTCATCCCCGGCATCGCCGTCGCCATCCTCAGCGGCCATGAAAACGAGATCTTCGCCATCGTCGGCTCATTACTGGTGCTGCTCGGGGCGGCCCTGTTCGTGCCGGTGGTCTGGATGGCGACCGGTCGCCGGGCTTGATGATATAGGATCAATTACACCGGCCTCAGGTGTAATAGCCTTAATCGGCACAATGAAGTTCACAGACCGATGCAAATAGCGTCCAACGGGAATTCAATGATTCCCGTTGGATAGTTCAATTCATATTAAACAATAATTTAGTGTTGTTATATTTTTTAACACATCCGTGAGATGTTTTATCTTGCCGGCCTATTTACATAATGCCATGTATCCATAAGAAAAACTTGTCGTCGGCATCCTGCTGCCGCCGGCGGCAGCAGTCGATGGATGGATCATGTCATTCTTGGGCAATCAGGCGCCGGCAGTTTCCCCGACGGCAGCAAACCAGGCCACGGAAGTAACCCAGGATCGGGCGGCGCTGGTGGCTCAAGCGGCAGCGCTCAACGCCCGCTGGCAAGGGGCGAGCGCGATCGAGATTCTCCGCGACGCCATCACCAATGTCTTCCCCGGCCGCCTCTCGGTGGTGTCGTCCTTTGGCGCCGATGCAGCGGTCCTGCTGCATATGGTGTCGGAGGTCAGCAAGGCCCCCCCCATCCTCTTCATCGATACCGGCAAGCATTTCATCGAGACGCTGATGTATCGCGACATCCTGGTCGGGCGCTTCGGCTTCACCGATGCGCGCGCCCTGGAGCCGGAGAGCGCCGATATCGCCAAATTCGATCCCACCGGCGATCTCTGGTCGCGCGATCCCGATCTCTGCTGCCGCATCCGCAAGGTCGATCCGCTGCAACGCGCCCTTGAAGGCGTCGATGCCTGGATCACCGGGCGCAAGCGCTACCAGACCTCGGCGCGCGCTGCCTTGCCCTTCGCCGAGGCGCTGGACGGCCGCATCAAGATCAATCCACTGGCAAGCTGGGACGAAGAGCAGATCCGTGATGCCTTCCGTCAGTTCAAGCTGCCGGAACATCCGCTGTTCGACGAAGGCTATCGCTCGATCGGTTGTGCGCCCTGCACCAGGCCGATCGGCGCCAATGAAGACAGCCGCGCCGGCCGCTGGGCCGGCAAGGACAAGACCGAATGCGGCATCCACACCGCCGAGAATATCTGACCCATCTCCCTATCTGATCTACCTGAAGGAACTACCGCCGTGAGCCATCTCGACGCTCTCGAAAGCCAGAGCATTTACATTTTGCGCGAAGCCTATAACCGGCTGAAGCCGCTCGGCATGTTGTGGTCGCTCGGCAAGGATTCCAATGTCATGCTGTGGCTGGCCCGCAAGGCCTTCCTCGGCCATGTCCCCTTCCCGGCGATCCATGTCGATACCGGCAAGAAGTTTCCCGAGATGTACGACTTCCGTGAGCGCTATGCCAAGGAATGGGACCTCAACCTGATCGTGCGCGACTGCCCACCGGTCGACAGCGTCGATCCCAGCCTGCCGCCCGCCGCGCGCTCGGCTGCCCGCAAGACCGAGGGTCTGAAGAACGTCATGAAGGAATTCGGCTTCAAGGGCATCATCGCCGGCATCCGCCGCGACGAGCAGGCGACCCGCGCCAAGGAACGCGTCTTCAGCCCGCGCGCCGATAATGGTGCCTGGAACTTCCGCGACCAGCCGCCGGAATTCTGGGATCATTTCAAGAGCGACCTGCCGGAGGGCACGCATCTGCGCGTCCATCCCTTGCTCGCCTGGACCGAGCTCGACATCTGGCGCTATATCGAGCGCGAGAACATTCCCGTGGTCGATCTCTATTACTCGAAGAACGGCAAACGCTATCGCTCGCTGGGCGACCAGGACATCACCTCGCCGGTCGTCTCCGATGCCAGCACCATCGCCGAGATCATCACCGAGCTCGAAACCACCAAGACCTCCGAGCGCGCCGGCCGCGCCATGGACCATGAACGCGAAGACGCTTTCGAGCGCCTGCGCGCCAGCGGTTACATGTAAGATTTGGGGACACAGACCATGACTCACACCACTTCCACCGCCCAGGCGGTCAGCGCCACCGACACCGCTGCGAATCAGCCGGCCGCCAATAGCAACGAGGACAAGGCGCGCTTTCCCTTCGCCATCGTCGGCCATGTCGATCACGGCAAGTCGACGCTGATCGGCCGCCTGTTGCATGACACCGGCAGCCTGCCGGAAGGCAAGTTGGCCGAACTGAAGGCCGCCAGCGACAAGCGTGGCGGCACCCTGGAATGGTCGTTCCTGCTCGATGCCTTCCAGGCCGAGCGCGACCAGGGCATCACCATCGATACGACCCAGATCTTCTTCGGCACCGACAAGCGCCGCTATGTCATCATCGACGCGCCCGGCCACAAGGAATTCCTGAAGAACGCCATTTCCGGTGTCGCCCAGGCCCAGGCTGCCTTCCTCGTCATCGATGCAGCCGAGGGCGTTCGCGAACAATCGCGCCGCCATGCGCTGATCTTGCATATCCTGGGGCTCCGCCAAGTCGCGGTCCTGATCAACAAGATCGATCTCATCGATCACGATGCCGCGCGCTATGCCGCTGTCGCCGAGGAGATCAAGGCCTATCTCGGCCAGCTCGGTGTGACGCCGCTGGCTTTGGTGCCGATCTCGGCGCGTAACGGCGACAACATCGCCAGCCGCTCGGACAAGACGCCCTGGTATGACGGGCCGACCGTCGTCGATGTGCTCGACAATTTCGAGCCGGCCCCTGCCCCCGTCGATCAGAAGCTGCGCCTGCCGGTGCAGGATGTCTTCAAGTTCGACCATCGGCGCATCGTCGCCGGCCGGATCGAAAGCGGCCGTCTGCGGGTCGGCGACCAGCTGGTCTTCTCGCCTTCGGGCAAGCAGGCGCGCATCGCCAGCCTCGAGACCTGGAGTGCGGCACCGCAGATCGCCGCCGCGGCCGGCCAGTCGATCGCCATCACCCTCGATGACGAACTCTTCATCCAGCGCGGCGATATCGCCAGCCATCAGGGCGAGCAGCCGCATCTCACCCACCAGGCGACTATGCGCCTGTTTTGGCTCGATACCGATGTGCTGCGCGCCGGCGACCGCCTGAAGCTGAAGGTGGCGACGGCGGAATATCCGGTCACCGTCGAGCGCATCCATGCGGTGATCGATGTCGCCAATCTGGCCAATACCCAGTCCGACAAGATCGAGCAGAATGCCGTCGCCGAAGTCACCCTGCGCAGCCCGGCGCTGATGGCATTGGACCGCCTCGATGAGGCCTCGAAGACCGGCCGCGGTGTGCTGCTGCGCGACGGCGATATCGTCGGCGGCGCCATCGTGCTGCATGCCGGCGCCGTTGATGCGAGCCGCAATCTCTACAGCCCGACCAACACCATCGGCAGCGCCATCCGCGCCTCAGCCAATGGCCATAATGGCGCCGTGCTGTGGCTGACCGGCCTCTCCGGTTCCGGCAAGTCGACCCTCGCCACCGCCGCCGAGCACCGCTTGTTCCAGCGTGGCCGCCAGGTGGTGGTGCTGGATGGCGATACCCTGCGCCAGGGTCTCAACAGCGATCTCGGCTTCAGCCCCGAGGCGCGCGCCGAGAATATCCGCCGCACGGCGGAAGTGGCGAAGCTGCTGGCGGAGACCGGCCTCATCGTCTTCGTGTCATTGATCTCGCCCTGGCGGGCCGATCGCGACAAGGCCCGGCGCATCATCGGCGACAATTTTGCCGAGATCTATGTCCAGGCCGATATCGAGACCTGCAAGGCGCGCGATCCCAAGGGCCTCTATAAGAAGGCGCTGAAGGGCGAGATCAAGAACTTCACCGGCATCGACCAGCCTTATGAGGCACCGGAGAAGCCGGAACTGGTGATCGACACCGCTCAATTGACCGAGGAACAGGCGCTGCAGCGGCTGCTCGATACCGTTGACGACCTGACGGCGCTGACCGGATCGGAAAACCGCAGCCCAACGGATTCCTATACGATCTGATCGTCGCTCGCTGATCATCGCCAGATAGCAACAAACCCGCTGCATACAATGAGATGCAGCGGGTTTGTCATTTTAGAGGCGTGTCCATCATACCTTTTCGCTTGGCAGAAACGCTGCTCTCTCACTAGCCTGTGCAAGGCGAAAAGAATCGAGTGACAGGCGTATGGTCGGGCCGTGGACGAATTCTGGTCTTTTGCGAATGCTTACGCGCAGCAAGCTTCATCCAGATCACATCAGCCCGCCTCTCCGTATCATGTGTTCCATCTTCGCCGTCAGCCTGTTGCTGGCCGGCTGCGATAGCCCCTCTCCGCCGACGACTGCGGCCGCCCAACCCACCGCGTCGACAAGCTATCCGTCAGATCCCGAGCTCGGACCATTCTCCGTTCACCTCCTGTCGAACAGTCATGAGATCGAAGTCAGCGGCGATATGAATAGCGGGGTGACCCAGGCCGTCCGCACACTGCTCGATGCAACGCCGGGAGTGCAGGTGGTCCATCTGAATAGTCCCGGCGGTATCGCCCATGAAGGTTATCTGCTCAGTCGGCTGATCAAGGAGCGGCACCTCGCGACCTACACGGCAACGCTTTGCGCCAGCGCCTGCACCGAAGCGTTTCTCGGCGGATCGCCCCGCTATCTCGCCAAGGACGGCAAGCTTGGCTTTCACAGTGCCTCGCGGAGCCTCGGCGGCACCAGCTGGGACGTGGTCAACGACGCCTTGCGGCGCTTCTACAAGGAAGCCGGATTGCCGGATGCCTTCATCGAGCGGGCCTTGAACACCCCGCCGAATGACATCTGGTTCCCGACCAACGAGGAATTGCGCGCCGCCCATGTGGTCGATGAGGTCGTCGACCGATCGAAATTTGCTGCCTCCGGCGCCAGCTCTCAGCTCAGTGACAAGGAAGTCGACATCGCGCTGAACGGCAAGCCGCTTTTCGCGGCGATCTCGGCTCATGACCCGGCCAACTACACCAAGATCCACGATCTCTATGTCAAAGGCACGCAAGCGGGCCGCAGCGTCAGCGACATCACCGATGAGGTCAACAAGCTCGTGCTAGACAAGCTCCTGCCCGCATATGCGGCAAAGGCTCCGGATGAGCCGATCCTGAAATACTTCGCGGTCCAGGTCAGAGAACTGCAATACCTGAATGACAAAAACCCGGACACCTGTGCTGCGGAGGCTTTCCCGCAGCTCGGCATTGCCGCCCCCAGTCTTGCCGCCACCCTGCCGCACACACTGCAGGATGACGAAATGGCCGCGCTTGCGGAGATCGTCAACGCTGCCTTCACCGGGCCATATGAGCCAACGGGCGCAGAGAAGAGCGCCGAGGTCATGCAGACATATGCCCGCAAGCTCACCGAATCCGCCCCGGATGCCTTGAAAGTCATTCAGCACCCGCAAGCGCATCGCTCGGAGCCGGCGAAACTCTGCAACGCCATGCTGACCGCCCTTCAACTTGTTACCACCTTGCCGACAACGGATGCGGCTGCGGTGAACCGGCATATCTTGATGTCACATGGATGACGCTTGATACGGGTTATCACCCGACCGGTTGCGCTAAAGAGGCGTGGTTCTCTCCGCAAGGGCGCCAGTTTTCGCTTGGCGGCTTGGGACAAGGCACCTAAGCTCAGGGACATTCTGGGGGCAGTAGAACGGTCTGGGCATGGTTGGCTGGTACCGCGGCGTTGCGTCTGATTTGGGGTTTCTCTCGCGACATTTTCGGCTGGTTTCTTGCCATGCTACACGCTGGCAGCTCTGCCTATTGATGGGAAC
>DATMUQ010000739.1:0-6007 GCA_035563795.1 Terriglobales bacterium
CAAGGGCACACCTTTCGTCACCATCGACACCGAATTCCTGCGCGACAAGACCTATTGGCCGCAGCTCTGCCTGGTGCAGATCGCCGGGCCGGAACATGCCGCCGCCATCGATACCTTGGCCCCCGGCATCGACCTTGCCCCGCTGATCGAGCTGCTGACCGACCAGAAGACCCTGAAGGTTTTCCATGCTGCCCGGCAGGACGTGGAAATCTTCTACAAGCTGGCCGGCAAGATCCCCGCTCCCATCGCCGATACCCAAGTGATGGCGATGGTCTGCGGCTATGGCGATGCCGCCAGCTATGAGACCCTGGCGACCAAACTCGCTCATGCCAGCATCGACAAGTCGTCGCGGTTCACCGACTGGTCGCGCCGCCCGCTGACCGACCGGCAGCTCAAATACGCGCTCTCCGACGTCACCTATCTGCGCTTGGTCTATGAAAAGCTGCAGCAGAAGCTGGAGGCCTCGGGCCGCACCGACTGGGTGGCCGACGAGATGGCGATCCTGACCGATACGGGCACCTATGACCTCGATCCCTGGTCGTCCTGGCAACGACTGAAGATCCGCAGCGACAAGCCGCGCTTCCTCGCCGTCTTGCGCGAACTTGCCGCTTGGCGCGAGCGCGAGGCACAGGAGCGTGACATTCCCCGCAGCCGCCTGATCAAGGACGAGCAGTTGCTGGAGATCGCCGCCCATCCGCCGCGCGATGCCGATGCATTGGCGCAGTGCCGCGGTCTCAGCAAAAGCTTTGCCGAAGGCCGCATGGGCGAGGCGATCCTCGGCGCCGTCAAGCGCGCCATGGACCTGCCGGAAGCCGATTGCCCGAAGCTGAAGCCGCGTCCCGACATGCCGGCCGGGCTCGGGCCGCTGATCGACCTCCTGCGCGTGCTGTTGAAGACGCGCTGCGACCAGCATGACGTGGCGCAGAAACTGATCGCCAATTCCGACGATCTCGAACGCATCGCCGCCGACGACAAGGCCGATGTGCAGGCCCTGTCCGGCTGGCGCCGCAAGGTGTTCGGCGAAGAGGCCCTGGCGCTGAAGCACGGCAAGCTGGCTTTGACGGCCGCCGGCAAGAAAGTGAAGATCATCTCGCTGGCGGATGCCTGAAGCATCTAGCGGATGCTTGAGCTTAGGAGCTTGAGCACCCGATAATCGCGAGACAGGAGACCAGCATGCTGGGTATTTCCGATCCGCTCGGTTATGTGACCATCGCTTTCCTGCTGGTCCTCACCCCGGGTCCCGCCACCGTTTATATCCTGAGCCGCGGCTATCAGCGCGGTTTGGCAGCCGGCTTCACGGCGCTTGCCGGCTGCACCGCCGGCGATATCTGCTTGATGCTGCTGGCAGCGCTCGGCGTCGCGGCGCTGCTGCACAGTTATCCGCTGGCTTTCGATATCGTGCGCTGGCTGGGGGCTGCCTATCTGGTCTGGCTCGGCTTCAAGGCGTTATGGCCCTGGAACCCGGTCAGGCCTGCTGCGACAGCGGATGCAGCGGTGCAGCCGGCGCTGACGTCACGCTCGCTGCCGCGGATCTTCATCGGCGGGATCGGCGTCATCTTCGTCAATCCGAAGGCCATCCTGTTCTTCATGGCCTTCTTCCCACAATTCGTCGATCCCGTGCATAATCGCGGCGCCCTGACCTTCGCGGCCCTGGGTGCCATCTTCATCAGCATGAATATCTGCTATCTCAGCAGCCTGATGTTGATCGGCGGCAAGCTGCGGCAGCGTGCGGTCCAGGATGGAACGACACGGAACCGCGGCTTCACTTTCTGGATCAACAAGCTGACCGGCCTTGCCTTCATCGGCTTCGGCGTCAAGCTCGCCACCAGCAGCTTGCGCTGATCGCGAACTCGCCGTTCTAGACCACCGCCACCGGCAGGCCGAAGGCGCGGCCGACGGCTTCCAGACGCCGTGACACCTGCTCGCCGAACAGCGATTCCGAGCCATGCGGCAGGAACAGTTCGATGCGCCCATCGCGGCGCTGCAGGCTGGTCATGCGCAGCATCTCGCTGGTGCCGCCGCTCAGCGAATAGGCCAGGCGGATCGCGGCACCAACCCGGGAGGCAAAATCCATGTCCTCCTCGGTGATCAGCGGCAGCAGGGTTTCCATGTAATCGTCATCGCGCGAGCCGCCATAGCGCATGGCAATGGTCAAGGCCAGCGTGACGCGCTCACCATGGGTGATACCGGCGACCGGCAGGCGCAGGACCCGCGTGAAAGACTGGGTCGCCCGGTAATCCGGATGCTCGCGCCAGGCGATGTCGGAGAGAAGACAGGCCGCCGCACGCAGCCGCCCCTGGATATCCGATTCATCGAGGAAGAGCGGCGCGATCCAGCCGTCGAGCTGATCGCTGACTGAGCCGAAGCGGCCATCGGCGCCGGCGAGATCGGCGCAACCCACCAGCAGCGGATCGGCCTGCTGCGCCTCGCCGCCGAGGCTGCTGAAGAGATGGCCTTCGCGCAGACCATAGGCGGAGAACAGGACACGGTCCGGCTTGGCGATGCGCAGGATGCGTTCCAGCACCAGCGCACCATAGGGCAAGGTGTCGACCCGGCGCCGCGAGATGCCGGAGATGCTGCTCAGCGACTTGCGCCCGAGACGGCTGCAGATCTTGGCGAGATCTTCCGCCTGGCGTCGCCCGACACGATATTCGTGAATGACGTGCAGCGGGTAGCGGTTCTGCTCCATATGGATGCGGGCGAGCGAACGCCAGGTGCCGCCGACCGGATAGAGGGTGCGGCCCTTGATCTGGCCGAGCCAGGGCAGGTTCTCCAGCTGCTTGTCGATGATGCGCTGGGCGATTTCCATATTGCCGCTGGTCGCCTCGATCAGGCGCAAGGGCCCCAGCGGCAAGGTCACCTGCTCGGCGATGGTGCCCTTGTTGAGATGCACCAGCTCAACGCTGCCGCCGCCGAGATCGCCCATCAGTCCGTCGGCTTCCGGAATGCCGGCAATGACGCCCATCGCCGACAAGCGCGCTTCCTGCTCGCCGCTGATGATCTGTACCTTCTGGCCGGTGAGCTGCTCGATCTCCTTGGCGAAGGCGGGGCCGTCGCTGGCATCGCGCATGGCCGCCGTGGCAACCAGATCGACCTGCACCACCTCCATCGCCTTCGCCAAAGTGACGAAGCGATTGATATGCGCGAGCGCCATGCGCTTGCCGTCGATATTCAGCTTGCCGCTGGATTCGACGCCCCGGCCGAGACCGGGGAGCGCCTTTTCATTGAAGATGGGAACCGGGCAACGCGACTTCTTGTCGAAGACCACCAGGCGAACGGAGTTTGAGCCAATATCGATGACAGCGATGCGTCCCGGCCGAGAGGCGGTGGCAATGGCTGTCGCTTCACGCGGTGTCGATTTCAAGTCGTCGCCTTCTGTAGATCCAGCTTCGGTGCGCGTTTTTGCTTCTTAAGCGCACTGCCGCGCCCTGACAAGCTGGGATTGGTCATGAAATAGGTATGGGCACTGAAGCCGCCATCCTCGCCTGGCACCAGGCGGTGGTAAATGCCTTCCGAATCGAGCTGCCAGCTCTGCAGGTTGTCCTTCAGATTGGCGATCATGATCTGATCGAGCACCTGCTGGTGAACCGTCGGATTCTCCAGCGGTACCAACAACTCCAGGCGACGGTCCATGTTCCGCGGCATCCAATCAGCCGAGGAAATAAAGATCTTCGCCTGACGCGACGGCAGGGCGGCGCCGGCGCCGAAACAGATGATGCGGGAATGCTCAAGGAAACGTCCGATGATGCTCTTCACATGGATGTTTTCCGAGAGCCCCTTGATGCCCGGCCGCAGGCAGCAAATGCCGCGGATGACGAGCTCGATATGCACACCAGCCTGGCTAGCCTTATAGAGCGCATCGATGAGCCCGGGATCGACCAATGAATTGACCTTGACCCAGATGGTGCCGGGGCGCCCGGCCTTCACATGGGCGATCTCATCCTCGATCAACTGCAGGATGGTCGGACGCAGGGTCATGGGCGCGAAGGCGACCTTCTCGGTGCGCTCCGGCTTGGCATAGCCGGTCATATAATTGAACAGGCGCGCCGCATCGTGGCAGAGACCGGGATCGCAGGTGAAGAAGCTGCAATCGGTATAGATCTTGGCCGTGATCGGGTGGTAGTTGCCGGTACCGTAATGCACATAGGTGCGCAGGTTCGGGCCTTCGCGGCGCATCACCATGGAGACCTTGGCGTGGGTCTTCAGGGCGACGAAACCATAGACCACCTGCACGCCGGCGCGTTCCAGGTCGCGCGCCCAGCGGATATTGGCGGCCTCATCGAAGCGGGCCTTCAACTCCACCAGTGCCGTCACCGATTTGCCGGCCTCGGCCGCCTCGATCAGCGCCTTGACGATCGGGCTGTCATCGCTGGTGCGATAGAGCGTCTGCTTGATGGCGACGACATTGGGGTCGCGCGCCGCCTGCAGGATGAACTGCACGACGACATCGAAGCTCTCATAGGGATGATGAACGATAATGTCCTTCTGGCGGATGGCGGCGAAACAATCGCCGCCACTGTCCCGGATACGTTCCGGGAAGCGCGGATTGAAGGGCTGGAACTTGAGATCGGGCCGTTCATCGATGATCAGCTTGGAGACGGCGGCGAGGCCGAGCAGACCATCGAGGATGAAGACATCATCGCGATTGACGTCGAGTTCGTCGACGACGAAAGCGAGCAGGTCTTCCGGCATCTCGACATTGACCTTGAGGCGGATGACTGTGCCACGGCGACGGCGCTTGAGGGCCGATTCATAATGCCGGACCAGGTCTTCCGCTTCTTCCAGGATCTCGATTTCGCTGTCACGCACCAGTCGGAAATAGCCCTTGCTGATGACGTCGAAACCCGGGAACAGATGCTCGAGATAGAGGCTGACCAGTCCCTCCAGGGTGACAAAGCGGACGTTATGCGCGGTGCTGCCGGGCAGGCGAATGAAACGCGGCAGCTGACTCGGCATCGGCAGAAGTGCCCGCAGGATCTTGCCGTCGATCGCCTGGCGCAATTCCAGCGCCATCGAGAAGCCCTGGTTCGGGATGAACGGGAATGGATGGGCCGGGTCGATCGCCATCGGCGTCAGCACCGGAAAGATCTGGTCGAGGAAATAGGTATCGAGCCAATCACGCTCGGCCTGGGTCAGTTCCGCAAGGTCGACGACGGCGATCCCGCTCTGGCGCAACTCCTGGCGCAGCCGATGCCAATGCATCTGCTGATTTCGCATCAGCTCGCCGCTGCGCTTGGTGATGGCCGACAGCTGCTGCGCCGGGGTCAGGGCGTCGGCGCTGGTGATCGCCACGCCGTTGCGCACCTGGCCCAGCAGGCCGGCGACGCGAACCATATAGAATTCGTCCAGGTTGCTGGCCGAAATCGACAGAAACCGCACCCGTTCCAGGAGGGGATGGGCCGCATTGCCGGCTTCCTCGAGCACCCGCTCATTGAAGGCGAGCCACGACAATTCGCGATTGATGAAGCGATGCGGTGACGTCATGTCGATCACGGGTGTCGTCAATTTAGCGTCGTCCACGTCCTAGCCCTCTCTTGCTGGCTTCCGCAACTTCTGGCTCAAGCGATCGATCCCTTGCCGACCGATCCCCTACCGGTTGAGCCATCCCGGCGGCTAGGGTGAAGCCGCGACCCTAAGCCGAACCTGTGTCAATGATATGACATTTCGACGTCAATCGCACCCGCCAAAGGGTCCGGTACTTGTCATGCCCTCTCCTGTTTCAAGTGTGCTATCAGTGGCTTGCAGGTTGTCGACCAGCCGGAGCAGGATCTGTTACTGTACTGACACTTATCTGGAACGGATCGGCAACGGATAAAAATGCGAAACTTATGTGACGGCGCTGACCATCGATGCATGTGATGGGCTGCCGGCATCCCAGAGCGAGGGGCTGAGAGTGAAGCGACTGATCCTGCTGCGTCATGCGAAGTCCTCCTGGGACCGCGCCGATCTGCCCGATGCCGCCCGCCCCTTGAGCAAGCGGGGCGAACGCACGGCGCCACTGATCGGC
>DATMUQ010000740.1:0-8858 GCA_035563795.1 Terriglobales bacterium
CCGCGAGCCAGCGTGGCGATCATGACAAGTTCCAGGGTGATTACCGCGCCGTGCTGCCCAATGGCGCCTACAAGCATCAGTTCTGGATCGAGGATGCGTCGCGACGCGCCTATATGGCGCGCGGCGTCTTCGGGCAGATGATCTACATCGATCCCGATGCCGATTTCGTCGCCGTCAAATTATCGAGCTGGCCGGAATTCAGCCATCCGGCGCGCGTTCGCCGCACCCTGGCCGGGATCAATGCGATCAAGCACGCCTTGCAGGCATAGCCTTATCGCAGTGATCCCGCGTCACCTTCCAATACTGCGACCGGATCAATATTCCGGTCGCAGCCCCAAGGGTGCATGCGACAACAATTCGTAGCCGGTCTCGGTCACCAGGATCTGCTGTTCCAGCTTGACGCATTCCTTGCCACCGACGACACCGATCAAGGCTTCGATGCAGACCGTCTGCCCAGCTTCGAAGGGCGCGTCGAAGCCGTGCTTGGCGTAATCCTCGCGATAGACGGCAAAGGGGTATTCGTCGCAGAGGCCGACGCCATGCATGATGCAGGAATAGCGCCGGTCGACGAATTCCGGTGTCAGCTTGAAGCTGCGCTCGGTGAATTCGCGGAAACTCAATCCGGCTTTCACCAAAGCAAGATTGTGATGCAGATTGTCGAGCGCCGTCTGATAGAGGCGATGCTGCTCGTCGGTCGGCTTGGCGCCGCAGATCCAGCTGCGGGAAATATCGGCGCAATAGCCGTTGGGACCGATCAGGTCGGTGTCGAAGGAGACCATATCCCCCTTCTGAATCACCTTGTCGGAGCATTCCTGAAACCAGGGATTGGTGCGCTCGCCTGAGGCCAGCAAGCGGCATTCGATCCACTCGCCACCTTGCTCGACATTGACGCGGTGGAGATGTGCCCAAAGCTCGTTCTCGGTCATGCCGGGCTGCATCACTTCATACATCGCCCGGATCCCCGCCTCGCAGCCGGCAATAGCTTCGCGAACAGCGACCATCTCCTCCGGGCTCTTGATGGCGCGGGCATATTCAGTCACCTCCTCGCCATCGGTGATCTCGACACCCCGGGCCTGCAGCAGGAAGGTGGCCTGCGGGTCGAGCTTGTCGATTGCCAGCCGATTGTTACCGCCCCCATGTTTCTTCACCAGATCGGCGATCTCCGCCGCCCAGTTGCTCAGCATCTCGTGATGGCGCGGACCGTTGGTGAAAAAAGTATGGCCGATGGCCGGTCGCGTCTCGTCGATCACCTCGACCCCGGCACTGAGATGCGTTGCCACGCCATAGTCGAACAGGATCACCGGGCCTTCGGTGGCGATATAGACATAGCGGGTCTTGTTGTGCAGGACCCAGACCTGCATGTTCGCAACATCGGTTGCATAGCGGATATTGATCGGATCCAGCAGCAACAGGCCGGCATAGTCCCGGGCGCGCAATTGCTGACGCAGACGCTCCAGGCGATAAGCCCGCAATTTGGGCCGATCGACCGCCGACTTATGAAAGACACTCATGACAATAGCCCCCGACACAATGGGTTAAGAAAGGCGAGCGGCCGCTTGATGAAAGGAAGGACTGCTTATTCGGCCGCCTGGTAGTTGAGCTTGATGAGATCGGACATGGGGATGTGACAGAGAATGCGATGTCCCTGTGGCGTGATCTGTTCGGGCGGCGGTTCGCTGTCGCAGATGCCGCCCAGTTTGCGCGGGCAGCGCGTGGCAAAGGCGCAGCCGGGGATCGGCTTGGTGACGCTTGGCAAGGTGCCTTCGAGGATGATGCGTTCCCGCTCCTTGCCGACTTCGGCCACCGGAGCCGCCGATAGCAGCGCTTCGGTATAGGGATGGAAGGGCGGCGAATAGACCTGCTCCACCGAGCCGTATTCGACGACGCGGCCGAGATACATGACGGCGACACTGTCGGCCAGGAAGCGGACCACGGCGAGATCGTGTGAGATGAAGACCAATGTCGTATCGCGCTGATCCTGAAGGTCGATCAGCAGATTGATGATGGCGGCTTGCACCGAAACGTCGAGCGCCGAAACCGGTTCATCGGCGATCACCACGGCAGGGTCACCGGCCAGCGCCCGGGCAATGGCGACACGCTGCTTCTGACCGCCCGACAATTGTCGCGGCCGCCGGGCGGCAAACTCCACCGGCAAATTGACCTGGCGCAGCAGATCCTGCGCCTGCCTGCGGGCATCACTCGCCGTCAAACCCTTGAGACGCTGCAGGGCACGGCGGATGACAAAGCCGATCGTATGGCTAGGATTGAGGGTGCTCTCGGGATTCTGGAACACCATCTGGATCGACTTCTTCTGCGCGGATGTGCGCGCCTCGATCGGCGTCTGGCCGATATCCCAGTCAACCAGACGGACCTTCCCCTCGGTCGCCAGTTCGATACCGGTCAGGATCTTCGCCAGAGAGGACTTGCCGCAGCCGGATTCACCGACCACCGCCAGGGTCCGGCCGCGCTTGGCGGCGAGTTCGATATTGGTCAGCGCCCTGACCTCGCGCACCTCGCCGCCAAAGGCGCCGACCGGCTGGCGATAGATCTTGTGCAGGCGGTCGATGGCAAGAACGTCGGCGCTCTCCTTGGCCGCGACCGCTTCCGCCGGTTCTTCCGCCACGACCTGGAAGCGGCGGTGCTGCGGCAATTCGGCGATGCGCACGCATTTGACATGGTGCTTGGCAGCACCCGGCATGTCGATGGTGGGAATCTCAGCGGCGAGACAGCGGGCCGGATCCTTGAAGCTGCAGCGCGAGGCAAAACCGCAGCCGACCGGCCGCAACAAGGCCGAGGGCACCTGACCGGCAATCGGGCTCAGGCGCCGGGAGCGCTTGTCGGCGCCCATGGTCGGGATGCTGTCGAGCAGGCCGCGGGTATAAGGATGGCGCGGATTGGCGAAGACCTCGCGGATCGGCCCCTCTTCCACCAGCTCGCCGAAATACATGACGCCGACCCGGTCGCAGACCCGGAGCACGGTGCCGAGATTGTGGCTGATGAAGATGATCGCCGTGTCATGCTTGCGGCGCAGTTGCGCCACCAGATCGAGCACCGCCGCTTCCACGGTGACGTCGAGGCCGGTGGTCGGCTCATCCATCACCAGCAGATCAGGCTCGGCCATCAAGGCCATGGCGATGACGACGCGCTGTTGCTGGCCGCCCGACAGTTGATGCGGATAGCGTTCCATGATCGCTTCCGGATCGGGCAGATTTACCTCGCCCAGCATCTTGATTGCCCGGCGCCGCGCCTCTTCCCGGTCGGCGCCCATATGGATCATCGGCACTTCTTCGAGCTGCACGCCGATCCGCATGGTGGGATTGAGGCTGCTCATCGGGTCCTGATAGACCATGGCGAGCTTGTTGCCGCGGATCTCCCGCAACTCCGCCGGCGACATCTGCGCCATGTCACGGCCATCGAACAGGATCTTGCCTTCGGTGATGCGCCCGGCACCGCCGAGATATTTCATGATGGCATAGGCGACGGTCGACTTGCCGCAGCCGGATTCGCCGACCAGGCCCAGCGCCTCGCCCTTGGCGAGAGAGAAGCTGATATTCGGCACCACGTCGATCCGGCCGGCGCGGATGACATAGGAAATGCAGACATTCTGCATTTCCAGGATCGGTCGGTCCTTCGTGCTCTCGGCGCTGCCAGTCGTCATCAGCTTATCAATCCCTGAGGCTTATTTCACGCAAGCCGTCAGCCAGCAGGCTGAAACCGACGACCAGCGATGAAATGGCGAAAGCCGGAAAAAGCGACATATGCGGATAGGTCGACATCATGCCGTAGGTGTCTTTCATCATGCCGCCCCAATCGGGATCGGGTGGCGGCAGGCCGAGACCGAGGAAACCGAGAACACCGATCTGGATCGTCGTATAGCCCATGCGCAGGCAGCTATCGACGATCAGGGGACCGCGCGTGTTCGGCAGGATCTCCACCAGCATGATATAGAGCGCTGACTCGCCACGCATTTTGGCGGCAGTGACGTAATCGAGTTCGCGCTGCTCCAGCGTAATGCCGCGGACGATGCGGATGATCTGAGGCGAGGCGACGAAGATCACCGCCACGATGATGTTCAGCGCCGACGGCCCCAGCCGCATGATGATGAGGATATAGAGAACGATCGCCGGGAAGGAGAGCAGAATATCCGTTAATCGACTGATGACGGCATCGACCCAGCCGCGATAATAGCCGGCCAGCAGGCCGAGCAGACAGCCAACCAAATAGGCGCAGAAAGTGGCGATCGGCGCCACCACCAGAACCGTGCGCGATCCCCAGATGACGCGCGAGAGGATGTCACGCCCCTGATTGTCGGTGCCGAGCACATAGATCTTGCTGGGGCTGGGATCGGTCAAGGGATCGACATAGCCGGGCGCCGAGGTCGGGTCGCTCAGCGTCGATTCCGCGACGAAGGGATCGTTCTCATTGGGATTATAGGGAGCAAGAAGCGGCGCGAAAATTGCCACCAGGACCCAGAACAGCACCATCGCGGCACCGACCATGCCAACCGGCGATTCGGTCAGCAGCTTGATCTGACGCCATGTGCGGCTGATCGCCCCCGGTTGTGACAGATAGGTCGTCTCGGTCATGTCACGCGAACCTGATGCGGGGGTTGAGCCACATATAGCCGAGATCACCGACGATCTGCGTCACCACGGTGATGAGGATGGTCACCAAGGTCGCGGCTTCGACCGTCGCCGTATCCTTGGCCAGCGCTGATTCCAGGATCATGTGACCGAAGCCGGGATAGGCGAAGATCGTCTCCACCACCACGACGCCGGCGACGAGATAGTTGATCTGCAGCAGGATCACCGTCAGCGAGACCACCATAGCATTGCGCAGGGCGTGCTTCATCACCACGCTGCGAAAGTTGAGACCCTTCAGGATGGCGGTGCGGATATAGGGCTTCATCATGACTTCGACCATCGAGGCCCGCACCATGCGGACCACATAGCCGAGATCGAACAGCACCATGACGGCAACAGGCAGCACCAGTTGCGCGGCGATCGAGCTGCCATCCGAGGTATCCAGGGTGGAGGCACCCGGCAGCCAGCCGAGCAGAATGACAAAGATGGTGGCGAGGAACACGCCGGAAGCAAATTCCGGCACTGAGGTCGTAACGATGCTCATCACCGAGATGGTGCGATCAAGCTTGGTGCCCTCCCGCATGCCGGCCACCACGCCAAAGAAGATCGAGCACGGCACGATGATGGCGAAGGCCAACGACGCCAGGATCAGCGTATGGCCGAGGCGGTCCCAGATGACATTATTGACGTCGGTCTTGAAATAGGTGGAGTAGCCGAGATCGCCATGCAGGACGTTGCCGACCCATTCGACATAGCGGACAGGGGCGGGCCGATCGAGGCCAAGTTCCTTGGTCTTCAACTCGATCTGTTCCGGCGTCGCAAAGGGTCCCAACATCTTGCTGGCGACCTGACCTGGCGTCCATTCAAAGGCGGCGAAGATCATTATCGACACGGCCAGCATCGTAATGATCAGGGCGCCCAGGCGTTTCAAGGCAAAAGCCCCCATGCGGCGATCCATCCCTGATCGGCCCCGGATTCATGTCCGTGGCGCGTTTGCGGCAAACAAGCCCTCTGGCTCAGGCGGATTCTGCGATCCACTTCAGAGCGGAGCCGACGATCTGTGGCTAGTCTATACGAACTCGCCGTTCTGTCCCAGGCTTACCCAGGACAGAACGGCGTCCGTTTCAAGCGATTACGCTTCCAGCGACCATTCTTCCGCGAACATATAGGCGGTCGGATGGGCCTTGAAGCCCTTCACCTTCTTGTCCATCGGCGTGAAGAAGGCGCGCCACAGCGGAATGCAGATCGGGCCCTCTTCCAGCATCAGCTTCTCGATCTTCGCCATCACGACCTTGCGCTTGTCGACATCGAGCAAGCCTTCCGCTTCGCTCAGAAGCGTATCGAACTCCTTGTTCGACCAATGGCTCTCGTTCCACGGCACGTTGCTGCGATAGGCGAGGCCGAGCACCATCGTGCCCAGCGGACGATGGGTCCAGGTGGTGAAGGCAAACGGCGCCGACGGCTTGTCCCAGATGTCCCAATACTGGGCCGAGGGCAGGACGTTGACCTTCACATTGACGCCGATCTGCTTCCACATATTCACCATCGCATTGACGGCGATCGGTTCCCAATCGGGATCCGATTTGCAGAAGATTTCAGTGTCGAAGCCGTTCGGCTTGCCGGCATCCGCCAGCAGCTTCTTGGCGCCGGCAATGTCCTGCTTCATGAAGCCGACATCGACATATTCCGGATGCACCGGGCAAACATGGTGATGCTCGCCAGGCGCACCGAGACCGAGATAGGCGATCTTCAACAGTTTCTTGGTATCGAGGGCCATACGCATCGCCTTGGCGATCCGCGGATCCTTCCAGGTGTCGCTGATCGGCTGCATGCGGGCGACGGCGGTCTGGCCGGTCGAGACCGAGTAGATCTCGACATGCGAGAGCTTCTTCAGCTGCGCATATTGCGTGGTCTGGGCTTCATAGAAGCCATGCACCTGCTTCGCCGCCAGGGCATTCAAGGCCGCCGAGGCATTGTCGCCGTGGTCGATGAACTCGACGCTGTCGAGCATTGCCGCCTTGCCCCAATAGCCGTCCCGCCGCGTCAGGACCGCTTTCTTGCCTTCCTCATAGGAGTCCAGCGTGAAAGCGCCGGTGCCGATCGATTTGGCGCCGAACTTGCCGTTCTCACTGGGATGCAGGACGAGAGCCGGATAGTGGAAGAGGTTTTCCGGCACGGCCAGGGTCGGCGTCTTGCCATTCAGCTTGATCGTGTAGTCGTCGACCTTCTCGATAGCGTTGTCGGCGTAGAGCTTGGTCGCCATCTTGGCGTTGCCCTTGTCGTCCTTCTGGCCGGTGTCATATTCGGTCAGCAGCATGTCCTTGAAGAGACCAAGGACCGAAGAACCGACCGCGGCATCGAGCCAGCGCTTCATGTTCCAGACGACATGATCTGCGTTGAGCTCATCGCCATTGGACCACTTGATCCCCTTCTTGAGATGCAGGGTCCAGGTCTTGAGATCCTCGCTGGCTTCCCACTTCTCCAGCAGCCACGGGCGGGTGACGTTATCGACACCGGTACGGGTCAGATAGTCGCAAACCTGGCGGACGATATTGGAGTCATAGACCCAGGAGAAGGTCGCCGGATCGGCGATCGAGGGGCAGCGCATCGAGATGCGGACCGTGCCGCCACCGGCTGCGGCGATCTGTTCGCCAACGGCATCGCCCGTTACCGGATTGGCCTCGGCCGCCCCGCCAGCCAGGGCATAGGCGGAAACGGCGGACAAACCGAGCAAAGTCGAGGTACGGAGAAATTCGCGCCGATCCATTTTGCCCGCGCGATAGTCGGACAACAGAGTCGGCAGGTATGAATGAACCTGTTTCAGGTCTTGTTCCATGGTCGCTCTCCCAGCGTTTCGTTTTTAACCATCGTCCCAGTTTCCGGGTACGAATTTTCTTCTTTGTTCACAATGCCCTGCGCTCCTCTCCCTGGATCGCCGGCCACCAAGACAGTTAACAATAGTCACAATACCATTGCCGCTCCAAGGGAAATTACCCGCAAAAAAACTCATTGAGTTTCATCCCAAAACTCATCCATGTCACGCCTGCGGCCTTTTTGGAGTAAGACAGTCACGCTTTGGTCCAGGACCGACAGATTTGACGATCCCGCCTCGCTTTTGGCAAAAAAATCCTGAGAAAAGCGCGATGCCGGAGGAGAGATAAATGCCTAAATTCGCGGCCAATCTGTCGCTGCTCTTCACCGAGCTCCCCTTCGCCGAGCGCTTCGCCGCAGCCGCCGCGGCAGGTTTCACCGCCGTCGAATGCCAGTTCCCCTATGACTTGCCGGCCGAGGTGGTTGCCGCTCAGCTCAGACAGCTGAAGCTCGACCTGGTTCTATTTAACGCCCCGCCGGGTGATTGGTCGAAAGGCAGCCGCGGCCTCGCGGTCTCGCCGCAGCAGACCGATGCCTTCCGCCAATCCATTTCCACCGCACTGGACTATGCCGCCCGCACCGGCACCAAGCACCTGCATGTCATGGCCGGCATCACCGATGGCGATCGCCAGTCAACGCTCGGTCTCTATCGCAGCAATCTCGCCTTTGCCGCCGAGCATGCCGCAGCGGTCGGCGTCACCGTACTGATCGAGCCGCTCAACCAATATGACATGCCGGGCTACTTCCTCAGCGATTACGACCTCGCGGCCGAGCTGATCACGGCAATCGGCATGCCGTCCTTGCGCTTGCAATTCGACCTCTATCATCGGCAGATGATCTGCGGCCGCATCATCGACGGCCTGTGCCAGTTCCTGCCACTGATCGGTCATATCCAGGTTGCTGGCGTTCCCGGCCGCAACGAGCCGGTCGGTGGCGAACTCGATTTCGCTGCCATCTTCGCGGAGATCGACCGGCTGGGTTACCAGGGTTTCATCGGCTGCGAGTATCGCCCGCTTCAGGGGACTGTGCCCGGCCTTGCCTGGATCAAGCCACATATGGCAGCGGCGTCACAGACGCGTGCGTAACGGATACAAGCTGACACATGGCATCAGCTTCATGCCGTCGCCAAAAACAACAACCCCGCCGCGACCCGAAGGTCCCGGCGGGGTTGCCTGATCAGCGGCGGGCGATGCCGCTTAAAATCTCTTAGTGAAAGGCCGCCACTTCGCGATTGGCGATGCGGGAAGCTTTCGGATAGCTGCTGTTGCTCGCACCTTCGCCCATCAGCCGCACTTCCAGCTCGCGGCGGGCGCGGGCGATACGGCTGCGGACGGTGCCGACCGGGCAATTGCAAATCTTCGCCACTTCGTCATAGGAGAGACCGTCGGCGATCACCAGATGCAG
>DATMUQ010000741.1:0-2443 GCA_035563795.1 Terriglobales bacterium
AGACGCCGATCGAGCCGGTAATGGTGCCGGGCTCGGCGACGATCTTGGTGGCAGGTGCCGCGACGAAATAGCCGCCGGAAGCGGCAACGCCGCTCATCGAGACGATGACGGGGATATTGGCCGCCCGCGCCCGGTTGACCGAGCGCCAGATCGTATCGGCGGCGGTATAGGAGCCGCCCGGTGAATCGACGCGCAGGACGATCGCGGCAACATGATCGGCGATGGCGGAATCAAACGCCTCGCGCAGGGTATCGGCGCCCATGGTCACGGAGCCGCGGAACGGGTTGCTTTCGCTGGGTGCCAGCACCACCGGGCCGGTGCCATAGATGGTGGCGATCTTTGGGCTGCCTTTGGCCACAGCCGGCAGGGTCTTCGCATAATCCGCGACATCGATCGACTTATCATGATCTGCGGTCTGATCGACTTCGTGATCGACCGCATCGCGATAGGCAAGGACATCGATCAGGCCGGCCTTCTTGCCGTCTTCCGCCGACATCGGCGCCTGGTCGATTGCCTGCTTGACGGCCTGGGGATCGAGCTTGCGGTCACGTGCCACATCGGTCACCACCTGCTGCAGCCAGGAATCGGCGAGCTGCTGCATGTTTTGGCGCTGCGGATCGGGCATCGAGGATTGGGTAAAGGTGTTGACCGCACCCTTGAATTCCTTGCGCTGCCCCATGCGGGCGACGATGCCGAGCCGGTCGAAGGCACCCTTCAGGAAGGGAGTTTCCAGATGGAAGCCGGTGAGGCGTAGATCGCCCGAAGGCTGCAGCACGATCTTGTCGGCAATGCTGGCAAGATAATAGTGCACGGTACCGTCACCACCTTCGCCGAAGGATTCGGCAAAGGCCTCGACCTTCTTGCCGCTCTTCTTGAAATCGGCGATGGCGTCGCGGATTTCCTGCACCTGGGCCATGTTGATATTGCCGCGGCCGACATAGAGGACCAGGCGATCGACACGGTTATCCTGGGCCGCCGCTTGCAGGGCATGCAGCAGATCCGGCATGGCCAGCCCGTGGCCGAAATCGAAGGGCAGGCGCACCGGCTGTTCGGTGACACCATCGGCGAGATCAAGGGTGAGGGCGGCATGATCCGGCATGCGAACGGGGGCCGTCGCCAAGTGGCGCAGGGATAAAACGCCGCCGATGGTGATCACGATCAGCAGCGCGCCGAGCCCGGCACAAACCCAGAGAATGCATTTACCGATGAACCTGATAACAGCCATATCGCCTTGGGCTCCTCACTGGTATAGGGTGCCGGCATGATAGCCGATCACTTCTTATCTGTCTGTTTTCTACGGGCCTGCAAGAGCCCCACCGGCAAGGACCCCACGGTCCCGGCCGGCTGGCTGGAATGTCGCCCATCATGACGCGACCGCCTAACAATATCCGCTCAGGCAAACGGGGCGCGCCGCGCGGCAAAACGTCGCCTGCCGGGCGCGTGCATGCCGGCGAAATGCAGCAAGGCCAACCGGGATCGAAGCCCGGCGGTTCCGTCGAAATCGTGATCGAGACGCTGGGCCAGCAGGGTGACGGGGTCGCCAATTGGCAGGGCGAACAAGTCTTCATTCCGTTCACCTTACCAGGCGAACGCGTCGAGACGACGATGCCTGCTCGCCAGGGTTCCGGCCAACGTGCCAGGTTGTTGCGGGTCGTCGAGCCGGCGGCAAACCGGGTCGCGCCGCCCTGCCGGCATCACGGTTTATGCGGCGGCTGCGCCTTGCAGCATCTGGCGGCAGATGATTATCGCCGCTGGAAGGTCGATACCGTCACGACCACGCTTGCCCAGCGCGGCATCGAGCTTGACGCCACGCCACAGCAGGTCTTTGTCCCCGCGGGGACCCGGCGCCGGGCCGTCTTTGCCGTCATCGGCACCAAGAATGGCCCTGCTGTCGGCTTCCATCGCGCCGCCAGCCATGATGTCGTCGATCTGCAACAATGCGAATTGCTGACGCCGGCCCTCTTTGCCTTGATTGGCGCCTTGCGCGAGACGCTACGGGGTGCCCTTGCCATTGGCGAGACCTGGGATGTCCTGGCGACGGAATGCCGCAACGGCATCGACATCCTGGTGACGGCAAAGGCGGCGCCGAGCAACACGCAGCGTTTTGCCTGGGCCGATTTGGCGCAGATCTCGCTACCCCAGGCCGATGGCAAGACCGGTATCACCCGCATCACCTGGCTGGTCGAAAAACGCGGTGCAGTTCCCGAACCGATTGCCCAGCATGCGGTGCCGCAAGTCGCCTTTGCTGACGTGCTGGTGGACCTGCCGCCGCAATCCTTCCTGCAGCCGAGTGCGGCGGGTGAGGCCGCCTTGCGTGAGGCCGTGCTGGCGGGCATTGGCGATACGCAGATTGTGGCCGATCTCTATGCCGGTTGTGGCACCTTCAGTTTCCCACTGGCCCGGCAGCAGGGGGAGAAGGGGCGGCGGGTGATCGCGGTCGAGG
>DATMUQ010000742.1:0-4068 GCA_035563795.1 Terriglobales bacterium
GGCCCCATCGACTTCGATCGGGCCGAGCGTCGGATTGACCTTGCTGAAGTCGAGGCGGGGGATATCCCCCGCCGTCCACTCCGGAGTGATCTGCCCGCAAGAGGAATCCTTGCATTGCAACTCGACGACATCGCCGGAGCCGACCTTGAGGATCGGCTTCAGCGAATTGTCCCAGCCAATGTGATGCTGGTGATCGTGAAGGGTGCAGGTTACTGCATGCGGGCCGTGTGTCATTGCTTCACCCATACATCTTCATAAGCGGCGGGCTGATAGATCACGTCGAGGAACAGCGACTTGTCGCCGATCACGCGATCCGACCGCAGGGTGTAGCGCTTCGGATTGAAGAGCGGCACCCAGGGCGCATCCTTGTCCATGATATCTTCGAAGATCTTGGTCCAGGCGGCGGTACGTTCGGCTGCCTTGGCCGGATCGGCGATGGCATTGGCGGCTTGGGCCGCAGCGTCGATGTCCTTGCTGCAGTAGTGGGCGTAGTTGTAGCCGCCGTCTTCCGCACCGGCGCAGCCGAGGATCGCCGTGTAGAAGTTGCTGGGATCCGGGAAGTCGGCATACCACTCGGTGAGGCTCATCGGTGCGCCGGTCTTCTTGCTGGCGATGCCATTGAAGGCGGCGTTGTCGAGGCCCTTCAGGTCGAGCTTGATGCCGATCGCCTTCAGGTCAGTCTGGATCGACTGGGCAAGGCGCGGCCAGGGCTCGACGTTCTGGAAATAGATCTCGGTCTCGAAACCCTGTTCCAGGCCAGCTTCCTTCATCAACTCCTTCGCCTTGGCGACGTCGAAGGCATAGCCCTTGTAGTTCGGATCATAGCCCGCCATGGCAGGCGGCAGCGGCTGATTGGTCGCGGTGCCGCGGTTGTTGACGATCTTGACCAGGCGCGCCTTGTTGATCGCCATATTGACGGCTTGGCGCACCTTGACGTTGTCAAACGGCTTCACGTTGACATTCATCGTCATGTAGTTGGTGTTGAGCTGCTCGGCTTCGTAGAAGCGATCCTTGTATTTCGGATCCTTCGACACTTCGAGGAACTTCGCCGGCGAGAAGATGTCGCCGGTGAGATCGGCCTCGTTGTTCTCGACCTTGAGGGCCTGGGTGATCGCTTCCATACCGAACTGGATCACGACCTGGTCGGCGTGGGGCAGGCCGGCATGATGGCCATAGGGCGAGCGCACGAGCGTGATGCTCTGGCCCTTGTCCCATTGCTTCATCATATAGTCGCCGGTGCCGACCGGATGATGGCCGAAATCGTCGCCATACTTCTCGACTTCTTCCTTCGGCACAACGAAGGCGAAGTTGATCGCAAAGACATGCAGCATGGTGGCGTCGGGCTGGGTCAGCTGGAAGACGACGGTGTAGTCGTCCGGCGTGGTGATGCCGCTCAGCGTCGTGGTCTTGCCGGCGACCATGTCGTCATAGCCGGTGATCGGCGCGAAATAGCCGGAACCCGGGCTCTGGGTCTTCGGATTGACGGCGCGCTCGATCGAATACTTGACGTCGGCGGCCTTCATCTCACGGCCGTTCTGGAACTTGATGCCCTGATGCAGTTTGAAGGTATAGGTCTTGCCGTCGGGAGAAATGGTGTAGCTCTCGGCGAGGTCGGGCACCAGTTCGTTGGTGCCGTGCTTGTAATCCATCAACCCGTCGAAGATCGCCTTGATGGTCGACCAGTTCTGGAAGTCATAGCCGATGGCGGGGTCGAGCGTGTTGAGATCGTCCTTGTAGACGATCGAGTAGCTGCCGCCATTCTTCAACTGGTCATCGGCCTGGCTGGCGCTGAAGCTGCCGGCGAGCGCCGTGCCAGCCAGCAGAGCCAAAGCAAAACTGGCCCCCAAGGTCATTCTTTTCATCAAAGTCCCCTCTTCTTTGGTTGTGCGGGTCATGAAACAAAGTTGCCGTCCGACCGGAACGACTTCATCCGGCCGGACAGCTTATCGGCGTCGCGTGTTACTGTGCGTCCTTGGCAAACAGCACGTCGTAATTCACCGGGATATGGATCGGATCGATGAAGACACTGTTATCCTTGCCGGCGATGCGCTTGGAATGGATCACATAGGCCTTCTCGTTGAAGATCGGCGCCCAAGGCGCGTCCTTCATGACGTCCTCGAAGATCTTGCCCCATTCGGCATTGCGCTCGGCCTGCTTGGCCGGATCCGTGATGGCATTGGCCTTGTCGGCGCGATCATCCAGCGCCTTGTTGCAATACCACGACCAGTTCCAGCCGCCATCGACCGCACCGCCGCAGCCCAGGATGGCGGTGTAGAAGTTGCTGGCATCCGGAAAGTCGGCGATCCAGGCCATACCGCCCGACCAGATCATCGGCGCGCCGTCTTTCTTGCCGCCGGCGGCGATGACGGTGCCCATATCCTGCGACTTGATATTGGCCTTGATGCCGATCGCCTTGAGGTCGGCCTGGATCGCCTGGGCGATCTTCGGCTGCGGATCGGTGTTCATGACATAGAGATCCGTCTCGAAGCCATCGGCAAGGCCCGCCTGCTTCATCAGCTCCTTGGCCTTGGCGACGTCGTATTTGTAGCCCTGGTAATCCTTTTCATAGCCCGGCATGGCGGGCGGCAGCGGCTGCGTGGCGACGGTCGCGCGACCATTGATCAGCTTGACGATGCGGGCCTTGTTGATCGCCATGTTGACCGCCTGGCGGACCAGCACATTGTCGAACGGCTTGATGTTGACATTCATGGTCACATAGCCGGTCTGCAGCTGGTCGGCTGAAATGATCTGGTCCTTCAGGCTGGCATCATGCGTGACTTCGACGAACTTGGCCGGCGGAATGCCATCACCCGGAATGTCGATCTCACCCTTCTGCATGCGGGTCAGTGCCACCACCGGATCCTGGCCAAGCTCGAAGGTGATCTTATCGAGATAGGGCAGGCCGGCGTGATAGTAGTCCTTGTTGCGCTCGAAGACGATCTTCTGGCCCGAGGTCCATTCCGTCATCTTGAAGGCGCCGGTGCCGACCGGATGGTGGCCGAAATCGGCACCATACTTCTCGACTTCTTCCTTCGGCACGGCATAGGCGAAGTTGATGGCAAAGACATGCAGCATGGTGGCGTCAGGATGGCTCAGCTGGACGACGACCGTGTAATCGTCCGGCGTGGTGATGCCGCTGAGTTCCGTGGCCTTGCCGCCGGCGACATCGTCATAGCCCTTGATCGAGCCGAAATAGCTGGCACCGGGGCTCTGGGTCTTCGGATTGACGGCGCGCTCGATCGAATACTTGATGTCGGCAGCCTTCAGTTCGCGGCCGTTCTGGAACTTGACGCCATGGCGCAGCTTGAACGTATAGGTGACGCCGTCCGGCGAAATGGTGTAGCTCTCGGCGAGATCGGGAACGATCTCAGTGGTGCCGGGTTTGTAATCCAGCAAGCCGTCGAACAACGACTTGATCATCGACCAGTTCTTCCAGTCATAGCCGATGGCGGGATCGAGAGTCGGGATATCGTCGTGGAAGGTGACGGTCATGGCGCCGCCCTGCTTCGGCTCATCGGCCTTGGCCGTCTGGAAGGCAGCAATGCCGACAGCCAGCATGGCAGCCAGTGATACTGACATCATCAAACGCTTCATCTTGTCCTCCTCTATGCCACCGTCGGTGGCTCTTGGTCTTTTAGTTGGTGCTCTTTTGCTTCGTACTCTCTACGCGTTGATCACCGCAGCTTGATGCGGGGATCGACGAAAGGTGCAATCAGATCGGCCAGCAGGCTGCCCATGGCGACGGCGAAGGCCACCACCAGCATGACGCCCATGATGATCGGAATATCGAGCTGCTGAATGGCCTGCCAGGTCAGCTGGCCGATGCCGGGCCAGCCATAGACGGCTTCCACCAGCACCGCGCCGCCCATGAAATAGCCGATATCGAGGCCGATCATGGCAATGATCGGCAGCAGGGCATTGGGCACGATATGCAGCAACATGATGCGGCCGCGGCTGAGGCCTTTGGCGCGCGCCGTGCGAACATAGTCCTGGCGCAGTACCTCGATCACGCTGGAGCGCATCTGCTGGGCATACCAGCCGGCACCCAGCAGGCCGAGCGAGAGGCTC